>CALDFB010000098.1 GCA_937942365.1 uncultured Marinicella sp.
CATAACTGCTTCTGTAGGTACTTGTTTAAAAAACAATAAATCTAAGCGAGATTTGGGTTATGAACTCCGATGATTAATGCACTTTTTTATCATCTAAATACAAAAACGGACCTATTGGTCCGTTTTTGTATTCATTATATTAAGTAAATCAACTGATCAGTTTCTAAGACAGTATTCCATTTAGATAACCCATCTTCCAAGCCGCGGCAACTGCGCCACCAAGTACCAACAAAGTGATCACCCATTTAATGGCGCCTCCTCCGCTGTCCTTGAATTCGGTATGATCCTGCTGACTAGCGCTTGGTCTGGTTGGTGTTTTTTTAGCTGTCCCATCAATCGCTGGATCGGTCATTCCCGGTGTTTGTACCAAAAACCTGATGTTATCTAACTTCACTTCATCTCCAACTTCTAGATTCACTTTATCAATTTTTTTACCATTAACAAAGGTACCATTTGACGATCCCAAGTCAGAAACAAACAACCCATCAACCTCAGCATCAATTTGCGCATGTTTTCTAGATATACCATCTGCATTGACACAAATATGACATTCAGAATGCCGGCCTAAAATGGTTGATCCTCTCAGAGGATAGGTCTTCCCAAAATACGCGCCAGAAACTCCTCTGAGAATAAATTTGGGCAAAGCCATTCTGACCCGAGTGCGGTTGTCATCAGGATCTTCTTGGGATTCATGTGAAGACAATAACTTGATGTGTACTTGAGCGGCAATCAACAAATCACCTTCCCTGACTTCTCTGCGACCTTTCACCAATTTACCATTAACAGAAACTAAACTGGCTTCATTATCTATTTTCACTTCACATTCATTGTCTACAACAGTAAAAGTCGCGTGAATATCACCCAAACCTTTATTTTTAACTCGGATATCTGCGCTTGAGGAGTTGCCAATTGAATACTTGCCTGCTTGTAATTCAATATCAGCATGATCACCATGTGGAAAATGTAATTTCATAAATTAGTAACCTTGTTAGACCCTTATGAATCTGTTTAAACTTTTCTAGATTATATCAAACTATTTCAATCAAACAATAACCTAATTAACACCACCATTTAATTAATCTGAGTTTTTCCGCCCATATATGGCTGTAAAGCTGGAGGAACAGAGATACTGCCATCAGTATTCTGGTGATTTTCCATAACTGCAATCAAAGTTCGCCCCACCGCCAGGCCAGAACCATTTAAGGTGTGAACCAACTGTGGCTTTTTAACATCAGGTGAACGGAACCTAGCTTGCATTCTGCGAGCTTGAAAATCTGTACAGTTTGAACAAGAAGATATTTCTCGATATGTATTCTCACCGGGCACCCACACTTCTAAGTCATAGGTTTTAGTGGCTGAAAAACCCATGTCGCCAGTACATAAAACAATCACTTTATAAGGTAAATCTAAAGCTTGTAAAATAGCCTCAGCATGAGAAGTCATTTCCTCCAAAGCCTGAAAAGAGTTTTCTGGATGAACGATTTGTACCATTTCTACTTTATCAAACTGGTGTTGTCTGATCATACCTTTGGTGTCTTTACCATAACTGCCCGCCTCACGCCGAAAACACGGTGTATGAGCGGTCATTTTAATCGGCAAATCCTGTTCTTCAATGATGGAATCAGCCACCAAATTAGTTAAAGGCACCTCAGCTGTTGGTATTAAATAACGGTCGTCCTCAGTAATAAATGCATCATCAGCAAACTTAGGCAGTTGACCGCTGCCTTGCATGGTTTGTGCATTGACCATATAAGGTACATAAAACTCTTTATAACCGTGTTTTTGTGTATGCATGTCTAGCATAAATTGTGATAATGCTCGGTGCATTTGAGCCACTTCACCAGTTAATAAAGTAAAACGTGAACCAGAAAGGTTAGCTGCAGACTCAGCATCCAAACCCAATTGTTTTTCACCTAACTGAACATGGTTTTTAACTTCAAAATCAAAAACCTTTGGGATGCCACATACTCGAACTTCAACGTTATCTGCTTCGTCTTTACCTAAAGGCACCGATTCATCGGCTAAATTAGGGGTATATAAAGTGACTTGTTCCATCTGTAAGAGGATGTCTTTGAGTTGGCTCTTTGAATGTTCTAAAGTTTCACCAATTTGCGCGACTTCATCTAACAAAGGTTGAATATCTTCACCTTTGGCTTTTGCTTGACCGATGGATTTTGAAATAGTGGTTCTTTTATTTTGCAGTGCTTCTGTTTCAATTTGTATGGCTTTTCTTGAAGTTTCTAGTTGCTGCCATTTCTCAATATCTAATGGATAACCTCTGTGGGCTAGTTTTTCAGCTGTGGCTTCTAAATCTGAACGCAACAATTGCGGATTTAACATGACAAAATATCCTTAAACCGTTAAAAAGAGGCCATTGTAGCTCAGTTGTTTGTTTTTGAGAAGCCATTAACATCAGTGAAATCAAGACTGAAATTGAATTAAATTTACAATCAATTATGCCTGTTACTTATCAGTAAAAAATTGAATGTCGTCAGTGCTGTATTTTGCCAGCCACTCTTGATGTGCTTGTAATTCATTATCATTGGGGGTCACTGTTTTTAAAGCAGGCAAATCAGATAAGTCAAATTGAATGCCTTGTTGGTCAGCATGAACGTTATTATCTAAGTTGAGCTTGGTTTGACCACCTGTCATAGCCAAGTAAACCTGTGCTAAAATTTCCGAATCTAATAAGGCACCATGCAGGGTTCGGTGTTCATTTCGGATTCCATACCGCTTACATAATGCATCGAGGTTATTTTTGGCACCTGGGTGTTTCTTCTTGGCATACTCAAGACTGTCAGTAATTTCACAAATGTCTTCCAAGCGAATATTTTTTTCACACAATGCCAATTCATGGTTTAAAAATCCAACATCAAAAGGCGCATTATGAATGACCAATTCTGCACCAGTCACAAAATCAATGAAGTCATCTACAATTCTTTCAAACAATGGCTTATCAGATAAAAATTCGTTACTTAATCCATGTACCGCCAATGCTTCTTCATCAACTTGATACATGGGATTAATGTATTGATGGTAATGCTCATCAGTGACTTCTCTGTTGTAAACCACCAGGGCACCAATTTCTATGATGCGATGACCATCTTGTGGCTTTAAACCTGTGGTTTCCGTATCAAGCATGATTAACTTATTACTTTTTATTGTATGTTTAGACATCAACTAACTCCGCTTGTCTTCTGGCTTCTTCATCAACCAATTCATTTTCAGGATGACCTGAATGCCCTTTCACCCAATGCCAATTGACTTGATGCTGATCTAAAGCTTTATCTAAGGCCTTCCATAACTCTACATTTTTAACCGGATCCTTCTTGGTTCTCATCCAACCTTTGGCTTTCCAGTTTTTCATCCACTGCTGGGCTCCATCCATCACATATTTTGAATCTGTATAAAGTTCAATATGACATGATTCTTTCAGGCCGTTAAGCGCTTCAATCACTGCCAGTAATTCCATGCGGTTATTGGTGGTGTCTTTTGCTTGACCAGAAAGCATTTTATTTTTCCCCTTATAACGTAACAAGGCAGCCCATCCTCCTGGTCCTGGGTTACCCAGACATGAGCCATCGGTGAATATTTCAATTTGCTTTTTACTTTGGCCTGAATTCATCTTAAGAAAACTGTTCTCACTTGATATATTAAAAATATTGTTGCATCATAAATCATATTCAGAGCAATTGACTACTTTTGACCCACCAAATTTAATGATGAGTATAAAAATTTTCCCGATACCTGCATTCGATGATAATTACATATGGATTTTACACAACGATGAATATGCAGTGGTGGTTGATCCTGGTTCATCTGCACCAGTAGACCAATATTTAGCGGCTCATAACTTAACATTGACTCACATTCTGATCACCCACCATCATTGGGATCACGTCAATGGTCTTGAATCATTGCAAGCAGACTGGGGTTGTCAGGTCTTTGCGCCCAAAGACGATAGAATCCCAGGCGACCTGGCCTATGTTCAAGAGCATGATTCAATTCAATTGCCGGAGCTTGACATCAATTTCAAAGTGATTGAAACACCAGGCCACACACTGTCTCACATTTGCTACTTCAATGACGCTTGGTTGTTCTGTGGTGACACCTTATTTTCAATCGGTTGTGGACGTATGTTTGAAGGCCAACCAGCTCAATACCTGAACTCTCTAGAAAAGATTAGAAAGTTACCACCCAATTTACAAGTGTATTGCACCCATGAATATACTTTAAGCAACTTAGAATTCGCATTACACATTGAACCTGAAAACCAAGGCTTGCAAAAACTCAAAAAAACAGTCACAGCCAAACGTAAAATGAACCAACCTTCACTACCGGTTTTGTTGCAACAAGAATTATGTTTAAACCCATTTCTCAGAACTAACGATCCTGAATTAAAAAATGCTTTGAATCAATATTTAAACAAAACCATAACAAGCCCAATAGATTGCTTTGCGGATTTAAGACAAGCCAAGGACCAATTTTGATCGAATAATCTGATACACAAATGACTTAACTTGTCTTCTTCAAGCGGTGGCTGTTTTTGCTTAGTTAAATTTCACAATTTAGATCTATCAATTGTGTCAACCTTTGCAAATCAAGTTGACCTCCAGAAAATGGTGTCTGGTCAGCATTTGGAGACCAGTTGAACTCAGCTTTATTACAGTCATTAACTTTAAATGAAGCAGTTCCCCAGGGCCGGATGTTAACTTGTTCAGCGTTAAACTCAGGTGGAAATAAACCTCCAGAAACTATATTTAAGTCCACATTAAGTTCCGAACCAGTGTAGCTACCATTACCTAGTAACCACACTTGATTACCAGAAAAGTCATAGACATACCAATAAATCACTCCTACGCCATCAGGTAAAATTTCAACTGCTAATCCATGACCGTCCTGTTCTGGGTTATACCATGTGCCACTGTGAGTGGGGTTTAACACATTTGTTAAACCAGATTGATTGTTGTTTTGATCAGGCGATCTGGTAGTCATGCGTGTAAACTGTTCCATGTTTAATTTACCAGGCAGATAATCATTGTTATTAATGGTATTCCAAGCAACACTTGCCTCATTATCTGCTGTAAAGTATACATTAACTTGACCCCAGTAAATTCGTTCTACTGAATCGCTGTCAAAAAGTGGAGGAAACTTACCACCTTTGGTAATAAACATATCGGCCATAATTTGTTGACCATCATATGTTCCAACTCCAATCAACCAAACAGCCCTGCCTTCATCATCAAATACATACCAATAAACAATAGCCTTACTTTCAGACAAAACTTCTACTACCAAACCATGTCCATTCTGATCCGGGTTAAACCAAGAGCCAGAGTGCTTGGCTGACATTGGGTGACTTACACGCTCACCAGTGGTTCCTGATGTATCGCTGGATTGGCTTATCAAGTAATTACTATTCTCATCATGTGGGTCAGTAAATGATGTGATTCTATAAACCTGCTCACTTGAAGCCCTGAAGTTAGCGCTTGACCATGAAGACGTTGCTTTACCATCAACCTGATTTAATAAGCGCCAATCTGCACCAGGCTTATCGGCAGTCCAAATTAAGTACCCTCCAGCCAAATTATAATCAACCACTTCCCAAGTAAATGTATATTCTTGTTGATTATTTCCAGAAACCTGAAAGCCTGAAGGAGCCAAAGTTTGTAGATTTGATGAACAAACAAAATTCAAACTACCAATGTCTTGAAAACAAGAATTGCCTATTAAAAACTCCTCTACATCAGAGTTAGGAGCTCTGAGGGCATTATGATCATATACAAATACAAATAAACTGCTTAACTGAGTAATTGAATTAGGAAAGTCACCAGACATGGCATTTCCACTTAAAGTAAAAAAACTTAAAAATTCCAAACTTCCTATTGAATCAGGCAGAGTACCAATTAGCTGGTTACTGAATAAATTCAATGTTCGCAGCTCAGAAAGATTGCCAATATTCTCAGGAACAACTCCTGATAATGCATTGCGTTGTAATGACAACCGGGTTAGGTTTGTCAATTCAGTCAAACCTTCAGGGATTTGACCGTACAATGAATTACTGCTCAATGATAATTCGCTCAAATCAACAAGCGCACTAATACTGTTCCTAATTTGACCATTCAGATTATTTTCTGAAAGCATTAAAGCGCTAATTTCACCATTGGAACAAACCACACCGTACCAAGCTTCGTCACATGGATCGCCTTGTAACCAATTGTCTTTGTGTATCCAGTTTTCACCTGAAGTACTTTGAAAAAGCTCCACCAATGCTTCACGTTGGACAACTGGAACCTCTGCCATAACTATATGAGATGACAATAATAAGAACAACCCACAAATGATATTTATTTTCATATTTTAAACCCTTGATAATTATAGTGTTTATTAGAAACTCTTGATTGCTCATTAGCTTCTGAGGAAAAGAATTAAAAACCCTCATATTCTTGTAAAAAAAACCTCTCTTAATTAGATAATCGTAAAACAGCCCTGAAACTCGTCAAAATAATTTAAAATAATTGACTATAGTTGAAGAGCAAACCCAGGACAGGCACTCCAAATAAAAATTAAATTTACTGACAATTACTTGGAAATTTCGGCCATTTTAATAAAAACCCAGATAAAAAATAAGTCGGGTTGATTGATTGCCTAAATCAACATCAAATCTGGTACAAGCTCGAATTGTACTCAGCATGACAGAATTATTTTCATATGAACTTGTAAAGATGAATCTTGAATTCAAACTCATACAACACCTATAGACATACAATGAATTGTTTTGCATAACTGCAGTTTGTATTGTTTTATCTGATATGCTAATCTTAAAATTTAAAATGTGGATTGTTATGAAAGTAATATTAAGTACCACTGTCATTTCTCTGATTTTATTGACTTTTCCCCTGTTTGCTGAAGATACGAATACTGAGACTGTTAAAGTTAAAGACACTAAAAACATCAAAGTCGAAAAATTTGACGGCAAACAATTTGCACAAGCATATTTCAGCGCTTGGACCGCCACACAAAAACCTGAAGCAAACAACAAAGACATAGAACATTACCTCAGTTTCTACAAAGATGACCTGGGACACCAACACTTACCTTATTCTCCTGATGACAAAAGGTATCCAGATGGTAAAGATGCCATGCGTGAAGGCATGACTCATTATTTGGGTGGTCATTCAGTTTATACAGGTAAACTAATCAGCACCACTTTTCTATCAGACCAAATAGTTATTGTTGAATATGATACCCATTCCAAAGGTAAGCGTCCAAATGGCGAACTGATTGAGCTAAACTATCGCACTATAGAAACTCTGGAGTTAGAAGATCAAAAAATCTCTGTCATTCGGAAATATACTACAGATCTTTAATCGTTATTTTTTTTGGTGAAGGTTGTGGCCGCTCAAAGACCCACTTTAGGTTCTGTGATAAATATTCTCGCACTAACATACCACGGGCTACTTTGAAATCTAACCGAGAATCTAACCGAGGACAGACATCCCATAAATACACCATAAAGATATTCTTACACTCAAATAAGACTTTTGCTACAGATAAAATCATCTGCTAA
>CALDFB010000099.1 GCA_937942365.1 uncultured Marinicella sp.
CATCAACATGAGTAAAGATCAAGCCAAGAAGTGGTTTGGTAAAGCGCCGCCTGATTTGTCGGTAATTGCCAAAGCCCGAGGTTTAGATTGGTTGTATAATTTCCTGATTAATTATTATGCTGACCCACAATCTGTTACTGGTTGGAATAACCTCACTTTACCTAATGCTTCAATGCCTCATATTTTATGGGAGCTACAGGGCATCAGAACGGCGAATTTTGAAGTGCATACAGATGAAGATGGAAACGAGCATAAAGAGTTTAAAGATTTTGAAACAGTTGAGGCAGGAAAACTCAGTGAGCAAGAATATAAAGATTTAGCTCGAGATTTGGTTAATTTTTTAGATTACTCATCTGAACCTGCACAATTGATTCGTATGTCAATGGCTCCATGGGTATTGTTGTTTGTATCATTGTTTACTTTTTTGGCGTATATGTTGAAAGTTAATTACTTCAGAGACATTCACTGAATGAGGCAAAGCGAGTTGCTACTTAACAAAAAAGTCAAAATTTGATAAAATGAAGGGTTTTTGCAGATTAGGTTGGCAAAAACCCTTTTTAACTTTTAAATGAAGGAGAAAAATCAAGTGTCTATTATTGAACGTGGGCGATCAGTTATTACCATATACTCAGAAACAGAAGCATTTGATTCTCATCGAATTCGATTCCTTTTGGCCACTAAAAGTATTAATTGTAAAATTATTTCAGTGGATAAAAGCGATCCACCTGAGGATTTGTTAGCCAACAATCCAGAATTAGAAATTCCGACTTTAGTTGATCGAGATATGCATTTATATGGTGTCAATGTCATCACGGAATATTTAGATGAGAGGTACCCTCATCCCCCTTTGATGCCACCTGATCCAATGACCCGTGCGCGGCTAAGATTTACAGTTTTTAGATTGGAAAACGGATGGTTTAAGTATGTGGATAAAATTGAGAACTCCATAGGTGAAGCCAAGCAACAAGCGGTCAATGATTTAACGGCAGAGTTGGTTGCAGCTGAATCTCTGTTCAGTGAAAATCCATATTTTATGAACACAGATATGACACTGGTTGATACCAACTTGGTGCCCTTTTTATGGCGTTTGGAACATTATGGGCTGGATTGGGAATCATTACCCAAATCATTGCGCAATTACGCGCACCGCATGTTTCAAAGCAAAGGTTTTAAAAAGAGTATTACAGAGTCTGAAAGAGAGTATCGATTTGATTTTTGACCCAGATATGAGTTCGGTCAAGCCTTATTTTATCAAGGCTTTACATGAATGGATTTCTGATAACCAATTAACCCCTTTGGCAGTTGTTGATGCTTCTTTCCAAGGGGTTCGAGTGCCTGAACATGTCATTGAGGAGGGAAAAGTTGTGCTGAATATCTCCTATGAAGCTGCACAAAACTTACAAATGGATGATGAGCTACTGGCTTTCAACGCCCGCTTTTCCGGCGTTTCTCACGCCATCATCGTGCCTATGGAGTCTGTTTCCGCGATATATGCCCGAGAAAATGGTAAAGGCATGATGTTTGATGTGGAGTATGATGAAGCAACAGATGGGCAAGATGAGGTAAGTTCTGAGGATAAGGATCAAGAAAAAACAAATATCAATAAAAAATCCCATCTCAAATTAGTTGATTGATTATGCAAGGCAAAGAAACAGTAGAACCTAAATCCACACCAGCAGATTCAGCAGTCGATCAAGCGCCTGTGAGTGATGTGACTGAGGCCATCAATAGTTTTTCATCTTACCTGCCTGAATCTTGGCTGCCATACTGGGAACAAATTCAATCTATTCCGTTATTGGGAACAGTTTTGATTGTATTGATAGGGTACATCTTAGCAAAGATTGGCCAGATGATCTTTGTGAAGAGCTTGAGTCAAATAACCAAAAGAACCAAAAGCAATGTCGATGACAAGTTGATCGCAGCTTTGCGTAAACCAATTTTTCTGACCATTTTCTTTTTCTTTTTAGGTATAGCGGTTAAAACAGTTGGATTATCTTCTGGCGTGGAAAGCAATTTGATCAGAGTGCTCGCCACGATTTTAGCATTGATTTGGATGATGCGTGGCTTCAAAATTTTACATTTGTTTTTAGACACCTTGTCGAGAAATAGTAGCCGTTTTGAAATTGTTCAACCTAAGACCATTCCTTTGTTCGATTTAATAGGTAAGATTCTACTGATAGCGTTAGGTTCTTATGTGTTACTGATTATCTGGGGTATCAACCCAACCGCATGGTTGGCATCGGCTGGTGTGATAGGTATAGCAGTAGGTTTTGCAGCCAAAGACACCTTGGCTAATTTATTTTCTGGTTTTTTTATCATTGCAGACACCCCTTATAAAGTGGGAGATTTTGTCAATTTAGACTCCGGCGAGCGGGGTATGGTTACTCAAGTGGGTATGCGCTCAACGCGATTGTTAACCCGTGATGATGTGGAAATCACTATTCCGAATAATGTCATTGGTAATGCCAAAATCATCAATGAAAGCACAGGTCGATGGGAAAAAAGCCGGATTAGAATAAAAGTAGGTGCGGCCTATGGCACCGACGCCAAACTGGTGTGTGACACGCTGATGGAAGTGGCCAACACGCACAAAGAAGTGGTTAAGTCACCTGAACCAAGAGTTCGCTTCAGATCTTTCGGTGCATCATCGATCGATTTTGAATTGTTGGTTTGGATCGCACAACCGGTACTTCGTGGTCGGATCAGTCATGAACTGCATTTACAGGTTTATGATGCTTTCAATAGGACTGGCATTGAAATCCCGTATGCTAAACAAGATTTATACATCAAAGAGTTTCCTGGAAAAAAAACCCCAGAAAGCTCAATAGATCAATGATATTTGGGTTGTTGTGCAAACCGACATTGATAAGCTGATTGCCCAAATGCCAGGTCATGTTATGGCCAAAGATTTATACCGACTGCAAAATCAGCTCAAACGTTCCAAAAGAAAGCCACAGCAACTCCCTCAAGCTTTAGAGGCTTTAACAGCTGCTCAACAAGTTATTGAGTCAAGGCTTGAAAATATGCCTCAGGTAGACTTGGCTGCCGAATTACCCATCAGTCAACAAGCAGGCAAGATAGCCGATGCCATTCAAAATAATCAAGTCACCATCATTGCTGGTGAAACAGGCTCAGGTAAGACCACTCAAATACCCAAAATTTGTCTACAAGCAGGTTTAGGTAAAGTGGGCCAAATTGCGTGTACCCAGCCGCGAAGGATTGCAGCCAAATCGGTGGCACAACGAGTGGCTGATGAAATCAAAACACCCTTGGGAAAGGCCGTAGGTTATCAAGTTCGATTTGATGAAAAATACAGTAAAGATGGCTACATTCGTTTTATGACAGATGGTATCCTACTGCAACAAACATTGCATGACAAGTGGTTGAATGATTATGATGCGATCATCATTGATGAGGCCCACGAACGCAGTTTGAATATTGATTTTTTACTGGGTTTTATCAAGCAACTGATCGCGCAAAGAGAAGACCTTAAAGTCATCATCACATCTGCGACCATCGATACAGATAAGTTCTCCCGACATTTTAATGACGCGCCCATAATCAATGTCAGTGGTAGGTCGTTTCCAGTGACTGCGCATTATCGACCTTTAGAAGAACATAACCTGGAGTTAAATCAGGGCATCATTCGTGCCATAGATGAAATATATGCAATGAGCCCTGAGGGTGATGTGTTGATTTTCTTGCCAGGTGAACGAGAAATCAATGAAGCTGCGGATCAATTGCAGCGTAAACACCTGAATAACACAGAAGTTCTTAAACTTTATGCACGTTTAACAGCTGCAGATCAAATGAAAATTTTTAAACCTGGGAGTCAACGTCGTGTTATTTTGACTACCAATGTGGCAGAAACTTCTTTGACAGTTCCACGTATTCACTATGTGATTGATTCAGGATTGGCGAGGATAAGTCGTTATTCAGCACGCAGTAAAATACAAGGATTACAAATTGAACCCATTGCACAAGACAGTGCCAATCAACGGATGGGGCGTTGTGGCAGGATAGCTGCTGGTCATTGTTATCGACTTTACTCCGAACAAGATTTTGACAGCAGACCGGAACACACCGATGCGGAGATTTTAAGGACATCACTGGCTGCGGTCATTTTACAAACCCATGTTTTAAAGTTAGGTCATTTGACTGACTTTCCTTTCATTGATCAGCCAGATTATAAAATGATCAATGATGGTTACCAGCTTTTGATTGAGTTGGAGGCATTGGATGAGGGGCAGCAATTAACACCCATTGGTCGGATGATGGCTCATTTACCCATTGATGTCCAATTGGGACGTGTCTTGATTAAAGCCAGTGATTTAGGCTGCTTAAAAGAGTTGATTATTGTGGTGGCGGGCTTATCGATTCAAGACCCGCGTGAACGACCTTTAGAGTGGGCACAAGCAGCAGATAAAGCCCACCAAAAATACCACCATGAAAGGTCAGATTTCATGTCTTTATTAAAAATGTGGCATGACTTAAATAAACAGCGGAAAAAGTTAAAAAATAAAGCTTTTAAACAATGGTGTAGAACGCATTTTATTTCTATCAAACGTTATATGGAATGGAAAGATGTGGTGCGTCAGTTGCAATCATTGGTGACCAAGCAAAAACTACGAACCTCTGAGCAACAAGCCGATTATGAACAAATTCATAAAGCGCTATTGGCAGGTTTTATTTCTCACATCGGGATGCAACAATCAGACCGTGAATACATGGGTACCAGAAATAAAAAATTCATGATTTTTCCGGGTTCGGGATTGTATGGTACCAACCCTAAATGGATATTAGCGGGACAAATTGTTCACACCAGTCAGGTGTTTGCTCGTATGGTGGCTGAGTTGGATGCTAAGTGGATTAATGATGTGGGTAAACATTTAATTAAAAAGTCACATTATGATCCTTTTTGGTCAAAAAAGCATGGCACGGTTATGGGCTATGAGCGCAGTGTATTATTGGGTCTGGTGTTGAGCGAGAAAAAACAGATTCACTATGGGCCTAAAGATCCAAAGAATTCCAGAGACTTGTTTATCAGTCAAGGGCTGGTAGAACAGCACATGAAAACTCGGATGGCTTTTTTTCACCACAATGCTAAATTAATTGCGGCCATTCATGCTGAAGAAGATCGGCATCGCAAAAAGGACTTGATGATTGATCCAAGTACATTATATGATCTATATGATGCAGTCATTCCAGCTGGTATTTATTCAGAAATACAATTAAGGAAGTGGCTGGTACAAAATGGCGATAAGGCGCTTAAATTTACCGATGATCAGTTGTATATGCGAGCGGTGCCAGTAGACAGGGCGGTTTTGTTTCCTCAAAGCATCACCATCCGTAATTTAACCCTGGATTTAACTTATGAATTTCAACCAGGAACTGAATCTGATGGTGTGACAGCGCACATACAATTACCCTGGTTAAATGCCTTGAATGCCAATGATTTTCAATTCTTGGTTCCTGGTCTATTGCCAGAAAAATTAGAAATGCTGATCAAAGGTTTACCCAAAAGTATACGTCGAGGTTTGTTCCCAATCAAAACTTACGCTGAAATATTGAGCGATACTTTAGAGCACAATGAAGAGTTTTATCAACAGTTGGTTAAAACTGTGTTTAAGAAAAATGGTTTGCAAACCAGCATTGAAGATTGGCAATCTACTGAATTGGCTGATCATTTAAAATTCCGTTTTGTGGTTTACGACAACGATAAACAGATACTGAAAAGTGGGCGTGACTTTGATGAACTGATAGATGGTTTCAGCAAAAAAGCCAATCGCAGTTTCCAAAAAACCGCCTCAAAGCTCAACAAGATCGATGGTGCGCGTGACTGGGTTTTTGGTGAATTGTCCAGCAAGATACAGCTAGATAATGGTTTATTAGGCTATCAAGCTGTCGTGGACCAAGGTAATTATGTGGGTTTGAGGGTCTTTGACAGTAAGCACCAAGCTGTAATAAAACACATCAAAGGCATTAAACGACTCATAGTTATTAAATATCCAAAGATCATTAAGCATGCCCAAAAAGTTCAAATCAGTTTAAAGGCTGAGATGGCGTGGAACGCTTTGGATGGTGGTGAAAAATTAATTGATGTACTGATAGATTCTTTGTTGGAGAAACACATTTCAGCATTTGATTGGATTGGTGATCAACAACAATTCGATCATCTGGCTGATGAATTAAATAGGAAGCTATATAAATCAGCTTATGATTGGTCGCTTAAGCTCAGTCCTGTCATTGAACTTTGGTATCAGACATGGCAATTGATTGAAGCCAAAAGTGAATTACTGACTGAATCCAGTTACAACGACATGCAGTATCAATTAGATTACTTAGTCTATACAGATTTCCTCCATCATGTTCGTACCAATGATTTAGATCATTACAGTAGATATTTGAATGGCCTTGTTATGCGACTAGAAACAGCCATTCATTCACCACCCAAAGAATATGAAAAGTTGAAAGAACTTACCACCGTCAGTAAGCCTTTTTACGACTACTGTGAACAAGTTGATGAGTTTACTCCGGCTCATCAAGACTTTTTGATGTTATTAGAAGAGCTGCGTGTTTCGCTTTTTGCACAAAGCTTAGGAACAAAACAGAAAGTGTCGGTAAAGCGATTGAAAGAAGCTTTTAAAAGTTTGTAAATTTGTAAGTCACGACCATAATGGACTTCTCTATGACTTAAAAAACATGATTCAAAGCATTGATTAAAGTATCTATTTCTTTGAGGGTGTTGTAATGAGCCAGTGAAATCCTGACCACCCCTTTTTTATCTCTTAAACCTAAGTGATTAATCAGTTCAACCGCATAAAAATCTCCAAAACG
>CALDFB010000100.1 GCA_937942365.1 uncultured Marinicella sp.
GACCTTACTGCGCACGCAAAGCCCAGTGACTGTGATTGATCCACGTCTATTTATTTACACCGAAGATGATTCTGATGAACCGATAGCCGATACAGTAAAAAGTAAACAAGCTTTCCAAAAACACCATCAAGCATTGACTGACATTTCAGTCATGCCAGGTTTCTATGGCGTTAATCCAGCAGGGCATTTGACCACTTTGGGGCGCAATGGATCAGATTATTCTGCAGCAATTTTGGCTGTTTGTGTCGATGCCAAGACTTGTGAAATCTGGACCGATGTTGATGGTATTTACAGCGTAGATCCACGTTTGGTCGATGAAGCACAATTAATCGATCACATGTCATATCAAGAAGCCATGGAGTTGTCTTATTTTGGCGCAAAAGTGCTGCACCCAAAAACCATCACCCCTTTGGCAAAAAATCAAATTAAATGTGTGATTAAAAACACCCAAAACGCGCACCACCCTGGCACCATCATATCGAAAGAAAAAGCTCAAGAAAAAACAGTTAAAGCCATCTCCAACCTCTCAGATGTGGCCATGATCAATGTCTCTGGACCCGGTATGAAAGGCATGGTAGGTATGGCCGCACGGGTATTTGCTTCCATGAGCGAGGCTCAAATTTCGGTGATATTAATCAGCCAATCTTCCTCAGAATACAGCATCAGTTTTTGTGTGCCAGGTGATGAAGCCGATTTGGCTACTCAAGCTTTAAACCAAGCATTCAAGCTTGAGTTAAAAAACGACCTTTTAGAGCCGATTCAATGTCGTAAAAACTTGGCCATCATCACGTTGATTGGCGATCGCATGCACCAACAAAAAGGCACAGCCAGCCGATTTTTCAGTGCCTTATCTCATGCCAGAGTCAATATCATCGCCATAGCACAAGATTCCTCAGAACGCAGTATTTCTGCTGTGGTCAGAGCCAAAAGGGTTGAAGATGCTGTGATTATTTGTCACCAACAACTGTTTTTAAAGAAACCCCGTATTGAGGCTTTTTTGATTGGTTGCGGCACAGTGGGACAAGAACTGATCAAACAAATCAGTAAACAACAAGACTGGCTGAAAGATAGAAACATTGAGTTAAATTTGGTCGGTATAGCCAACAGCAAACAATGCTTATTAGATGCTGATGGAGTTAATTTAGCACATTGGCAATCTGACTTATCAAAGTGCGATCAAAGCCTGTCATTAGAGCGATTAAAAAACTTCGTCAAAACGGCACATTTAATCAACCCAGTGATCATTGACTGTACCAGTAATCAGGACATTGCCATGAGCTACTTGGACTATCTTGATGCAGATTTTCATGTGGTAACTGCCAATAAAAAAGCCAATACCGAAGATTTAAAGTATTACCACCAGATGCAAGAGATGGCTGCCAAACGTCAACGCCGATATTTATATGAAACCAATGTAGGTGCAGGTTTACCAGTGATAGATAATTTACAAAACTTATTGCGCGCCGGCGATGAGTTAATCCAGTTTGAAGGTATTTTATCAGGATCTTTATCATATATTTTCGGCGAGATTCATCAAGGCTTGAGTTTGTCTGAAGCCACTACAAAGGCACGCCAACTGGGCTACACCGAGCCCAACCCTGCTGAAGATTTAAATGGCATGGATGTAGCCAGGAAAGTTTTGGTGATCGCACGCGAGGCTGGGATACCCTTGGAGTTATCTGATGTAGAATTGCAAGCTGTCGTTCCTGAACAATTAGCAGCCATAGGTGACGGTGATGAATTCATGCGTCAATTGCCTGACTATGATGCAGTGTTTCAAAAATTGATCATTGATGCGGAGAATAAGCAACAGAAACTTCGTTATGTAGCCCAAATTAAAGCTCAAAAATGTGCGGTTAAAATTATGGCTGTTAATGAAAATCATCCTTTGTATGAAGTCGAGGCTGGGGAAAATGCATTGGCAATAAACACCCAATACTATCAGCCCAAACCATTCATCATTCGCGGTTATGGCGCTGGTGCAGCAGTAACTGCAGCTGGGTTATTTGGTGATCTGATGCGGACCTTATCATGGGAGCAGGAACATTGATGTCAGCCTCAGTCCATACAGATAACTTCGAAGCGATCAAAGTATTTGCGCCGGTATCCATTGGTAATATCAGTGTGGGGTTTGATTCTTTGGGTTTGGCTCTAAAACCCATCGACGGTCAACTTTTGGGGGATGTGGTTGAAATTGAACCAGCTCCTGAAAACAGCTTTGAACTATGTGGTTCTTTCGCAGATCGATTACCCAGCGACAAAGAATCTAACATTGTCTGGCATGTTTTAGCATCTTATGAGGCCGCTTTATCTAAACATCAAATCCGCAGCGTAAAAGTCAAAATAACTTTGCATAAAAACATCCCAGTATCCAGTGGCTTGGGTTCCAGTGCCTGTTCAATAGTAGCCGCTTTCGTGGCCTTAAACCAATTCTATGGACAACCATTTAATGACCAACAAATGTTCATTATGATGGGTCGAGCAGAAACTAAAATCAGCGGTTCTTTACATTACGATAACATCGCTCCTTGCTTTCTGGGTGGGATGCAACTGATGCTCAATAATCAAAATAAAGCCACAGTGTCTTTACCTTTGTTAAAAGGTATTTATTGGGTCGTTGCCTATCCTGATGTTGAAGTGAATACCCAAGCAGCAAGGGTGCTTTTACCGGCCAACTATGACCGTTCAACACTGATCAGATTTGGACAGAATCTGGCAGGTTTTGTGGCAGCCTGTTACCAACAAGACCAAGCATTGGCATTGGCATTATTGAAAGATGAAGTGGCTGAACCTTACCGTGCTGAACTGCTGCCTAATTTCAAAACAACCAAAACACAATTAATGCAAATGAACAGTTTAGCAGCAGGCATATCCGGCTCAGGACCAACCATTTTTTCAGCTTGTGATAACCTTGCAACAGCTCAAGTACATGCTGATTTTTTGATCAAGAACTACCTTCAAACTGAACATGGTTTTGTCACCATCTGCCAAGCTGATTCAGTCGGCACAAGAACCCTCGAAGCCTACCCAAACAAGAGCTCATTATGAAACTGAATAACCTCAAAGACACGACACAAATTGTTGATTTTTCCACAGCCGTAAAAACCGGCTTAGGAAACAATCAAGGTCTATTCTTTCCTGCCAAAATTCCTAACTTGGCAGATATTGACACCTTGTTAACCATGACAACAACCGACAGGAATTTCTATATTTTACGGCCCTTTGTGCATGAAAACATTGATGATGCATCATTGAAAAAAATCATCAACAACACCTACCAATCTCCATCACCTCTCAAACACATTCACGATCAGACTTATTGCCTTGAGTTATTTCATGGACCCACCCTGGCATTCAAAGATTTTGGTGCGCGGTTTATGGCCAACTGTCTACAGCATTTTGCCCTAACGCAAAACAGTAACCACGAAAAAATCACCATCCTCACAGCCACTTCTGGAGATACAGGAGCCGCTGTTGCACATGCCTTTCATGGTCTAGAAAATATTGAAGTGGTTATTTTATTTCCACAAGGCAAGATCAGTGAGCTACAGCAAAAGATGTTCACCACGCTCTCAGGTAACATACGAACTGTTGCTATTGCAGGTGATTTTGATGCGTGTCAACAACTGGTAAAACAGTGTTTTGACGATCAACAACTGGTAAAAAAAGTGGGATTGAATTCAGCCAATTCAATCAATGTGAGTCGTTTATTTGCCCAAGTTTGTTATTATTTTGATGCCATGGCTCAACTGACCCCTGAGCAACGTAAGCAATCAGTATTTGCTGTACCCAGTGGCAACTTCGGAAACCTTTGTGCCGGTATCATCGCTAAAACCATGGGCTTACCCATCAAAAGATTTGTGGCATGCACCAACGCCAACGATACCGTACCTCGTTACCTTAAAGATGGTCAGTGGGCGCCCAATGCCACCGTTGAAACCCTATCAAATGCCATGGATGTGAGCAAGCC
>CALDFB010000101.1 GCA_937942365.1 uncultured Marinicella sp.
CGAATGGTGTTGATATCCAAGTTATTGGTGGGCTCATCCAGTAATAAGAAGTCTGGGTCAGCGAATAAGGCTTGAGCCAATAGAACCCTGAGCTTCCATCCTGGTGCAACTTCAGACATGAGGCCAAAGTGCTGACTTTCAGGGATATCCAATCCCAATAATAATTCGCCGGCACGAGCTTCAGCAGAATAGCCATCCATCTCAGCAAAAGTGTTTTCTAATTCACCGACCTTCATACCTTCTTCATCACTCATTTCGGGTAATGAGTAAATGCGATCACGTTCTGCTTTGATTTCCCACAATTCTTTATGACCCATGATAACGGTGTCTATGACTGTGTATTCCTCAAAAGCATACTGGTCTTGTCCGAGTACACCTATGCGTTCATCAGGGTCATAACTGACGTTTCCCGAGGTGGGTGTCAATTCACCCGTCAGGATTTTCATGAAGGTTGACTTACCACAACCGTTGGCGCCGATTAAGCCATAACGGTTGCCGTTCCCAAATTTAATCGAAATATTTTCAAACAGTGGCTTAGAGCCAAATTGCATGGTGATGTTCGCTGTAGAAATCATGTGGTAATCGCTTTTGGTACAAAAAAAGCGGGATTATAACGGCAACAGACATCAACATGTGAAATTACCAGCAATAAACCAAATTTATCTAACTGCCAACTGCTGACAATGGTTAAAGCCAATTTGTAGTTACATCAAACTACTTCTGAGCTCATGAATTTTATTCAAGGTGTTGCGATATTCATTTGAATGGTTGCCCTGGGTAAAACTTAAAGCGACAAGTTTTCGGTGTAGGTCTTTAATTTGATTGTTTTTATTGGTATCAATAGCTATTCTTTTTAATCGAGAGTATGTGTTAATAGTCATTTTACGTTCCTCATTTAAAGTCAAATTTCGTTGTCATGTCAAAGCCAATAAACACATTATGATGTATCTTTATCACAGAATAGTCACAGATTAATGAAGATTACTTAACAGTCTAATTTAGCTTCATCATGTGGCATGGTGTATTTTGTATTAATGATTGAAAGAGACCTCTGCATAAGTCTGGGTGCATTTGGCGTATCTGTTATTAATAAATACATCAAAATAAGTCGTTCCAGCCTAGCTGGTAGTCCAGTAGCTGGAATCTATATGCGTAATTGATCAGTTTAATTAAGTTCCATTATGGAATGAGCGTTTTCAAAGTCTCAGTTTATTAACAATGATCCACAAGTTGAAAAAACTTTAACCCTATTAGGATTTTAAAGACCCTAAATACAACTCGGGTTGACGCAGTATTTTGTTAACCCAATAAAAGCTTTTAATGACTATTAAGGCTATGGGTAGCGCTCAGTGACGGAAGGTGGTCGAGTTGCTCTGCTGTAGGTCAAGTGAGTTCACTAGATGGTTTTTAAGTCATTAATTCATCTTTTGAATCTATAGCATTAGAATTTATTTAGGATGTTTTATTTGAATCGCAGCTAAATAGTACTGATTCAGTCCTTTTTTCTGTTAAAATGGCGTTATGATAAAAATGTCCAAATTAACAGAGTATGCTTTTATGGTGATCATGGCTTTGAAAAAGTCAGATTTACCGGCATCAGCTGATTTTTTGGCCGGTGTAACTGGTTTAGAAACGCCAACTGTCAGTAAAATTCTCAAACAATTAAAACAAGCCGGGCTTCTGAATTCTAAAAGGGGCGCAACTGGCGGTTATTTCTTGATTAAAAGAAAGCGTGAGATTTCATTGAATGAGGTGATTGTGGCGATGGAAGGGGGGATGTCTTTGACTGATTGTGCAGATGATGATTCAGCTTGTCACTTAACTCAATCGTGTTATATGAGCGCAGGTATGAAAAAAGTTAACCAAGTTATTCTCAATGCCTTAGTAAGCGTTACAGTCAGTGATATTTTATATGAAAATAAAAAAATCACCTTACAAATAAAACCTTGAAGCAATATACAGGTATGAATAAACAGATTGAAGTAACAGAAGAGAATCAAGTGGTTAAAGACCGTGCAAAACAAGCCTATAAAGAAGGGTTTGTTACTGATATTGAGTCTTTTACCATTCCACCAGGTTTGGATGAAGAAACCATCAAACTCATTTCAAGTAAAAAAGATGAGCCAGCTTGGTTACTTGATTATCGTTTAGATGCTTTTCGCCAATGGCAAAAAATGGATACGCCTGAGTGGGCTAAGTTGAAAATTCCAGCCATAGATTTTCAAGCCATCAGTTATTATTCATCGCCAAACGCCAACAATGAAAATGCACCTAAATCGCTGGATGAAGTCGACCCTAAGTTAATCGAAACTTACGATAAATTAGGAGTTCCTCTACATGAGCGTGAACGTTTGGCTGGTGTTGCAGTGGATGTGGTATTTGATTCCGTTTCTGTGGGTACGACTTTCAAAGCCGAATTGAAAAAAGTGGGGGTGATATTTTCATCATTTTCAGAAGCGGTTCAAGATCATCCGGAATTGGTGAAAAAGTATTTGGGCAGTGTCGTGCCTGCACGAGATAATTATTTTGCAGCTTTGAATGCAGCAGTATTCAGTGATGGTTCTTTTGTTTATATACCCAAAGGTGTGCGTTGTCCAATGGAGTTATCAACTTATTTCAGAATCAATGCAATCAACACAGGACAGTTTGAAAGGACTTTAATAGTTGCTGAAGATGATTCTTATGTCAGTTATCTTGAGGGCTGTACAGCGCCTATGCGAGATGAAAACCAACTTCATGCTGCAGTGGTCGAACTGGTGGCCATGGACAATGCCAAAATTAAATATTCAACGGTACAAAACTGGTACCCGGGTGATGAAGAAGGTAATGGCGGTATTTATAATTTTGTGACCAAGCGAGGTAATTGTCAGGGAAAAAATTCAAAGATTTCTTGGACACAAGTAGAAACAGGTTCAGCGATAACTTGGAAATACCCCAGTTGTATTTTGCGTGGAGATAACTCCAGTGGTGAGTTTTATTCTGTCGCTTTAACCAATAATCACCAACAAGCTGATACTGGGACTAAAATGATTCATTTGGGTAAAAACACCAAAAGTACTGTCATTTCTAAAGGTATTTCTGTCGGCAAGAGCCAGAATGCTTACCGAGGATTGGTCAGGGTAGCTAAGAAAGCTGATCATGCCAGAAATTTTACTCAGTGTGATTCTTTGTTGATTGGCAAGTCTTGCGCAGCACATACTTTCCCATACACGGAATCTGCGAACATGACTGCGCAATTAGAACACGAAGCGACCACTTCAAAAATCTCAGAAGATCAATTGAATTACTGCTTACAGCGAGGTATTACAGAAGAAGATGCCATTTCATTGATTGTGGATGGGTTTTGTAAAGAGGTTTTCAAAGAACTACCCATGGAGTTTGCGGTTGAAGCCAAAGCTTTATTGGACATTTCATTAGAAGGAGCAATCGGTTGATGTTAAAAATTGAAAATGTTTTTGCCAATGCAGGTGACAAAGAAATTTTAAAAGGCTTGAGCCTAGAAGTTAAGCCAGGTGAGGTGCATGCCATCATGGGTCCCAATGGTGCCGGTAAAAGTACCTTAGGGAACTTGTTGGCAGGTATGCCGTATGTCCAACCCCAAGGTGGTTCTGTGCAATATATGGGTAAGGACTTGTTGTCTTTAGAGCCGGAAGAACGCGCTGCGATCGGTGTGTTCTTGGCATTTCAGTATCCAGTGGAGATCCCTGGTGTGAATAACATGTATTTTCTGCGCACTGCATTGAATGCACAACGAAAGTATCGTGGTGAAGATGCGATGGATTCAGCGCAATTTCTGCGCATGGTTAAACAAAAAATCAAAGACATGAATATGCGTGATGATTTACTGAAAAGGCCTGTGAATGTGGGTTTTTCTGGTGGTGAAAAAAAACGCAATGAAGTGTTTCAAATGGGTGTGTTAGAGCCTAAGTTAGCAATACTGGATGAAACAGACTCAGGATTAGATATTGATGCTTTGAAAATTGTGGCTGACGGTGTGAATCAACTGCGTTCTGCGGATCGTTCATTCATTATCATTACCCATTACCAACGTTTGTTGGATTATATAGAACCAGATTTTGTGCATGTCTTGGCAGATGGTAAAATTGTTAAATCAGGCGATAAAAATTTAGCCTTAGAACTGGAAGAGCAAGGATATGGTTGGCTTAATAACTGATTGGCTGAAACAGCCTGAAAAACTGGCCCAAGAATTAGAGCAACAAAAAGCCGATGAAATACCTGCTTGGCTACAAGAAAAACGCCAAAGTGCTTTGCAAAAAATACAAACGATGAAAGCACCCAGTCGCCGTCTAGAGTCTTGGCGATATACAGATGTGAACAGGTTAATTAAAGACCTCGATAGTTTTCAGTCAACTGAACACCATGAAAAAATCAATGCAACTGAAAAAAAGGATTCTGTGGTTATAGTTATCGATGAATCAGGATATACAGGCATCGGAGAGTGTCCAGATTGGCTGACCATTCAAACATTCAATAACATGTCACCAGGTGATTGGCATGAATTTGATTTTGACTCAGAGTCTGTGGTGAGTTTGGCCAATGATTTGTTGGTTCAAACAGGTGGTTTAATCAGTATAAAAAAAACCAGCCAACCAATTAATATTCACATTGTGTATGCCTTTGATGAGATTGATGATTGGAAGTATATACGCAATCAATTTAAGTTGGCACATGGAGCTGAAGTAAACATCATTGAGCAACACCAAACAGGCCGGATTAATGTAATCAATGTTTACGACCTAGCTGATCATGTTGTGTTGAATAGAAGCCACGATATTCGTCTAAATTCTTCTGAGCAATTCATCAGTTTTAACTTATTTGAAATCCCTGAAAATGTCACAGTGACTAATATGAATCAGCACATTGGAGGTTCATTGCAGCACCACACCCATGCAATTAATTTCAATAAGACTGGTTCAAAATACACATCTGGTTCTATTAATAAGTCCTTTGATAACAATCATATAACTGATATAGTTAATGTAAATCATAGTTTTAAAAACAACCAATCGGATGTAACGCATAGGTCTATAGCTAAGGACCAATCTCAAATATTCAACAACGCCAAAGCATTGGTCGCAGTTGGTGCAGATCAATCTGAAATTGAACAAGATTTGAAAAATGTATTGTTGTCGCCAGATGCCAAAATATTCAGTAAACCTGAGCTTGAAGTTTATGCTGATGAGGTGGTTGCTGCACATGGCTCAACCATTGGTGCATTGGATGAAACTGCCTTATTCTATTTACGTTCGCGGGGTATAAACATCGATCAAGCTCGAGATATCATGATTGAATCTTTTGAACAAGAGGCATGGGTATGTTAGAAGAACAGTTTCCTGGATTGCGCACAAAAGTACATGGCAAACCACTGGTTTATCTAGACAATGCAGCCACAGCTCAAAGACCGCAAGTGGTGTTAGACGCCATCAATGATTATTATCAAAACCACAATGCCAACATACACAGAGGCGTCCACAGCCTGAGTGAATCCGCAACAGAATTATATGAACAGGCCAGGGTATCGATGGCGCAGTTGATCAATGCTCCCAGCGAAAAGGATTTGATATTTGTTAGAGGCTGTACAGAGGGCGTCAATTTAGTGGCTCAAACATTCGTTCGCGAGCGTGTTAAAGCTGGCGATGAAATTTTGATATCACACTTAGAGCATCATTCGAATATAGTGCCTTGGCAAATTTTATGTGAACAAACCGGTGCAGTATTGAAAGTCATACCCATGAACCAAGAAGGGGAATTGGTTTTGGATGATTTAGATCAACTCATCAACAACAAAACTTGTTTTATGTCGGTGGTTCATGTTTCTAACTCCCTTGGAACCATTAACCCTATTAAAGAACTGGTTAAAGCAGCTCATGACAAGGGTGTACCTGTATTGGTTGACGGCGCTCAGGCGGCACCTCACATCAAAGTTGATGTACAAGATTTGAACTGTGATTTTTATACGGTGTCTGGACATAAAATGTATGGTCCAACAGGCAGTGGTGTTCTGTATGGTAAAACTGAGCACTTAGCAGCCATGCCTCCTTACCATGGGGGAGGCGAAATGATCAGCAAGGTCACTTTCGATTCCACTACATACAATGCCGTTCCTGCTAAATTTGAGGCAGGAACACCGAATATTGCTGGTGGCATAGGATTGGGTGCTGCTGCTGAGTTTTTATTATCGATTGGTTTAGATAGGATTGCTGCAAGAGATCAGCATTTAAAAGCTTACACAGAAGCTGCTTTAAATCAGGTTGCTGGTCTAAGAATTATTGGTAATGCCGCAAAAAAATCCCCTGTTTTTTCTTTTGTCATAGACGGTATTCATGCGCATGACATTGGCACCATCATTGATCACCATGGTGTTGCTATCAGGACTGGTCACCACTGTACCATGCCAATATTTCAATATTTTAACTTGGCAGGTACCTGCCGAGCTTCTTTGTCATTTTATAATACTGAACAAGATGTGGATGTTCTGATAGAATCACTCAATAAAGCCATTGCCATGTTCGCATAGACATGAAAAACCAGGATGTCAGATTTAGATCAACTGTATAAAGAAACCATTTTAGCGCATAACAGAAATCCACATAACTATGGTAAACCAGAAGCATGGACTCACCATGCAGAAGGGGTGAACGCCATGTGTGGTGATTTGGTGCAAATCTATCTGAGCATAGAAGCTGATCGGCTGAAATCTGTTCATTATGCTGGAGAAAGTTGTGCCATATCAATGGCTTCTGCTTCTATGATGACTGAATTGTCTGAGGGTTTAAGTGTTTCAGAGTGGAGGTTAAGATTTGAGCAATTTAAACAACTCATGAACATCAACAATCATGACTGCACTTATGAAGAGTTGGGTCAAGCCAATACCTTAGTTACAGTTAAGAAATTTCCTTCCAGAATTAAATCAGCTACTTTATGCTGGTATGCTGTAGACGCTGCCATTCGTGGTTTGCCAACCGCAACAACAGAGTGAGTAAAATTTGCATATGAATGATAAACAATTGCCTGTATTTTCTGAGAAAGAATTTACTTGGCGTGATGGAAAGCATTGGTTTGATGCGGGTATTCTTTTTTTTAAAGCCGTGAAAAGTTACTGGTATCTTAATTGCCTCATATTGGGCGGGTTGATGGTTTTGATATCAAGTTTTTCCATAACTTTAACCACCATAATGATGGTTTTTGCGTCGCCTTTGGTTACCGCCATTATGATGAAAGCATGCGCTGATGCGTCTGATAAAAAAATACTGAGTTATTACAAACTCTGGCAGCAAGTATTCAATAAATTGAATGCTTTGCTGTTGTTGGGTTTAATCACAGCAGTGTTCAGTGTAATCTCTCAGTATATTCATATTCATCTGTTGGGATTATTTGCATTGCCGGTGGAATTGACTGAAGATATGATGAAAAATATGACGGGTAAGGAAGTCATTTTGCGTGGAATATTAAATATCATGACCAATTTGCCGATTGCATTGGCGTTGGTTTTTTCACCCGCGTTGATTATATTCAAATCGCATCAACCCATCCAAGCCATTCAACACAGTTTCCTGGGTTTTATCAAGTCTTGGAAAGCATTCTTGACTTTGATGTTACTTTTTTTGTTGATGTTTTTTGGTGTGGTTTTGTTGGCCAGTTTTGTGATTTCTTTGATTGTTACGGTCATGGGGGCTGGTAGTGAGATTTTGGTAAATATGGTGGTCTTATTTTTTATTGTGACAGCAGCGGGGATTGGTTTGTGCGCCCAGTTTCAAGCCTATAGAGAGGTATTTCAACAAGTTGAAGAGGTGAATAAAAGTGGTTCTGAAATATACGCCGAAATCTGAAATAATTGATGCGCCTGATTTTAATTTATTAGGGGTTGATGGAAAACACTGGAGCCTTGATCAAGTTATGGGCACACATGGCTTGGTGGTGATGTTTATTTGTAACCATTGCCCTTATGTGAAATCTATCCAGCAACAATTGGTCAGCGATGTAAGGTTACTACAAAAAATGGGTGTTAATGCTGCAGCGATCATGTCAAATGATATAACTGATTACGAAGAAGATTCATTTGAAAACATGCAGTCAGTGGCAGACAAATACCAGTTTTCATTTCCTTACTTATTAGACAGTACTCAGCATGTTGCTAAAGCTTATGGGGCTGTTTGTACTCCTGATTTTTTTGGTATGGATCATAAAGGCGTTATAAAATATCGCGGGCGATTGAACGAAGCAGGCATCAATGACGCCCATGAGGGGTTAAAAAAAGATTTGGTTGCGGCCATGCAAGAAATGGTGGAAACTGGTGAAGTGAAATGCGAACAACACCCTTAAATGGGTTGTTCTATCAAGTGGAAATAATAACGAGTAAGCAATGACTAAAACGTATCAATCTTCCGATATAGAAGTCCTTTCAGGTTTGGATCCGGTTAAAAGAAGGCCGGGTATGTATACCGAGACAAGTAGACCTAATCACCTGATTCAGGAGGTGATTGATAATTCTGTTGATGAGGCATTAGAAGGGCATGCAAGTAAGATAAATGTAACATTACACGCTGATGGCAGCATTGAAGTTTCAGATGATGGACGTGGTATGCCAGTTGATATTCATGCCAAGCATGGTGTGTCTGGCGTTGAATTGATTTTATCTAAGCTACATGCTGGTGGAAAATTTTCAAATAAAAACTATACATTTTCTGGTGGATTGCATGGTGTGGGTGTATCAGTAGTTAATGCCTTAAGTGAACGATTAGATGTTTGGATTAAAAGGGAAGGAAAAGAACATCACATAGCTTTTGAACATGGCCTTAAAGTTTCTGAATTAGTGGTGGTTGGACAGGTTGGGCAAAAAAACACAGGTACAAGGGTGCAATTTACTCCAGCTCCTGAATATTTTGACAGCATTAAGATAGGTGTTAAAAAGCTTAAGCATTTGTTGAAAGCCAAAGCTGTGTTATGTTCTGGTTTATCTGTAAATTATAAAAATCACTTAATTGATGACAGTGAAAGTTGGCAATTTCAAGATGGTTTGCAAGAGTATTTGATTGATGAAATAGAAGCAGAGGAGTTGATTCCCGCTGCTGGTTTTGTGGGTAGTCAACTTGATGAAGAGTTTGCGGTAGATTGGGCTTTGACATGGGTGCCACAAGGTGAGTTGGTTACTGAAAGCTATGTTAATTTAATCCCTACAGCCCAAGGTGGTACGCATGTTAATGGGTTGCGCACTGGTTTGACTGAAGCCATCAGGGAGTTTTCTGATGCACACAACTTATTACCTCGTGGTCTCAAGTTGGCTCCTGATGATGTGTGGGATAGAGTCAGTTATGTACTTTCGACAAAAATGAAAGACCCACAATTCTCAGGACAAACTAAAGAACGTTTATCATCACGATCAATAGCTTCCTATGTGGCCAATTCAATCAAGGATGCGTTGATCTTATGGTTGAATCAAAATGTTGCTGAGGTAGAAAGAATCGCTTTGATTGCGATCAGTAATGCTCAAAATCGGCTGCGCAAAGCCAAACAAGTGGTCAGAAAAAAAGTAACTGCTGGGCCAGCGTTACCCGGAAAATTAGCTGACTGCAGTTCTCAAGATCCCATGCTGGGAGAATTGTTTTTAGTAGAAGGTGACTCAGCTGGCGGTTCTGCAAAACAAGCCAGAGACAGAGAGTTTCAAGCCATCATGCCTTTGCGTGGTAAAATTTTAAACTCTTGGGAGGTCGAGTCAACTCAAGTAATGGCGTCTCAAGAAGTTCATGATTT
>CALDFB010000102.1 GCA_937942365.1 uncultured Marinicella sp.
AAGAAGGTGATGCCAGAGATAAGTTAGCGATTTTAGATTTATCTGAGATGAAGGTTTTATCGAGTTTTGAATTTGGAAAAAACCGAAGGATAGGTGAGCTTTCATGGGTTAATAATGACTTTGTAACTATGAACATAAGAAAGCTTGTCGGTAATTTAGATCGGAAAGGGCGTTTTGAAGGCGTTTACTTGGCTAAATTTAACGGAGGCGTCAGAGAGTATGTATTCAGTGGAGATGGTGATGGAATGAGTGCGGGAACTCTCATAGACTCTTTACCTGATGAACCAAGAAAAATATTGGTAAATACCTTTCCAGGAAATGGCATCAAAAAGTACAACATAAAAAGCAAGCGCACCAGCTCTTTGGCACTTCCTAAACCGGGTATTGGATACCAGATAGGTGGATATTTTTTAGATAAAGAGCAAAAAGCCAGGTTTTTTACTGAATTTAATGAGGAGAGAAATCTTAGGTATCATTACTTACCGCCAAATCAAATTAAATGGCAAGAATTAAAAGTTCCGAATACGCCATATGATTTGACATTTTATGCGGCAGGTCTTTCCGATGATCCGGATGTGATATATGTGATATCAAACCATGAAAAACCTGTCACTGGCTTGTATAAATTGAATTTAAAAACAGGAAAACTGCAGTTTATATATCGACACGATTATGTGGACATTATTAATGTTCTTGAAAACCCTGATGGTATTTTGGTAGGTGTTACCATTGAACCAGATTACCCTCAAACGGTTTGGTTAGATAAACAAAAACCTTATGTGAAAACCATGCTGACATTACAGGAAAGCTTTCCTAACCAAGATGTGAGTATTACTTCAGTTACAAAAGACAATGATAAGTCAATCATACAAGTCAGGAGCGACAAAAATCCAGGTGATTTTTATATTTTTAAAAATAAAGAGTTAAAGCTTGAGTTTTTGGCTAGCAGTAGGCCTAAGCTCAAACCAAATATGTTATCTGAAATGAAACCAATTTCATTAGAGGCCAGAGATGGTGTCGAACTACATGGGTTTTTGACATTTCCTAAAGATAAAGAACCAAAAAATTTACCTTTGATTGTTAACCCGCATGGTGGACCTCATGGCCCACTTTCAGTAGATCGATGGGGATTTAATCGCGAAGTTCAATTATTGGCAGATAGAGGCTATGCAGTATTGCAAATTAATTTCAGGGGTTCAGGTGGATATGGGCAAGCATTTCAAGAATCGGGGTATTTAAAATGGGGTCGTGAGATGCAAGATGATGTCACTGATGCCACATTATGGGCAGTCGAGCAAGGTTATGCAGATAAAGATCGGTTGTGTATCTATGGCGGTTCATATGGTGGTTATGCAGCCCTTCAAGGTGTGGTAAGAGAGCCCGATTTATATAAATGTGCAGTGGGCTATGTTGGGGTTTATGATTTAGAAATATTTAAGTCGTGTGGAGACAGTGCGGGCAGTAAGTTGTTAAATAATATACTAACTGATTACGTAGGTTCTGATAAAGAGATACACAGACAAAATTCACCCGCCCATAACGCTGAAAAAATTAAAGCAGATTTATTTATAGCACATGGCTCTGATGATGTGCGCGTTCCCATGTGTCAGGGGAATGCTTTGAAGAAAGGTTTAGAGAAGGCCGGTAAAGAGTTTATTTGGATGGTTAAAGATGAAGGGCATGGGTACCAAGATTTAGATAATCAGAAAGAATTTTATGGCACCATGCTGTCTTTCTTTGAAAAAAATATAGGTAAGTGAGTCATTGACTTTTTGAGACTGTTGATCACTTGGTTCTCAAGTGATCAGTTTCTCAATTAATCTGTGATTGGTGATTTGTTGTTTGGCAGTGGTCATGCGGTTGGACTTGACGATCGCCTTTAAACTTTTCAGCGCTTCTTCAAATTCATCATTAACCACTAAAAAATCAGCCTTGTGATAATGTTTAAGTTCTGAGATGGCTTTGATCATCCTGTTTTTGATCACATCTTCTGAATCTTGTCCGCGTGTTTGTAATCGATCTTCTAATGCTTTGATACTGGGTGGCAGGATAAAGATGCTGATGGCGTCTTTAAACCTAGATTTGACTTGCTCTGCGCCTTGCCAGTCAATTTCAAGTACCACATCATGCCCTTCATCCAACATTTTTTGTACCGCATCTTGTGAAGTGCCGTATTGGTTGCCAAAAACAGTTGCAGATTCCATGAACACACCAGCTGCTTCCATCTGTTTGAATTTACTGGTAGTGATGAAGTGGTAATTATATCCATCAATTTCTTTTGGGCGTGCTTGACGTGTGGTGTGTGAAATTGAAAGTTTTAAGTGATTGGTGTCTCTGACCAATGCATTGACCAGGGAAGTTTTGCCAGTTCCCGATGGAGCTGAAACAATAAAGAGGGTACCGTTGAGGTTGCTTTTAGACATAATTTTTTTATTCAATGTTTTGAATTTGTTCACGCATTTGTTCAATAGTTACTTTCAAATCTATACTGGCATTAGAAGTGGTTATGCTGGCTGATTTAGAGCCGATGGTGTTAGATTCACGGTTGAGTTCCTGAATCAAGAAGTCCAGTCTTCTACCTACAGGTTCTTTGAGTGATAAGACCCGATTCAGTTCTACCACATGTGCATCAAGACGATCTAACTCTTCTGTGATGTCAATTTTCTGTAACTGCATGGCAAGTTCTTGTTCAAAACGTTCAGGGTTGACGTCCACTTTTAAATCTGCCAGTTTATCTTTGAGCTTTTGTGAAAGTGATTGATTAATAGTCGGAGCGAAATTGCGTATTTCGGTCGTTAATTGCGCAATGGTTTGAGATTTGTCTTTTAATACAGCATGCATTGCAGCACCTTCTCGACTTCTGGCTTGAATTAAAAACTGAATGCTTTCATCAACCATTTTAATGGCAGCGTCATTCAGTTCAGAGGTGTCAGTGGGTTGTTGTACTATGATATCAGGCCAATTCATATACTGACTGGTACTCATGTTGTTTTCTAAAGAATAATCATCGCTGATTGTCGAAGCTGAATCAATCAACTGCTTGAGCAAGGCTTTGTTGACACTCAGTTGAGTGAGGCTAACAGATTCATTAGGAAAAAATTTAATGAAAACAGTTACCTTGCCTCGGGATAAGTGTTGGTTGAAAGATTTTCTGAATTGAGTTTCAGCTGCACGAAGAAAATCAGGGCATTTTATGGTTAAATCCAAAAAACGTTGGTTGACTGAACGTATTTCACAAGTCAGTTTGCCCAAGTTGTTTTCCACTTCATGTGAAGCGAATGCGGTCATTGATTGCATGTTGATATTAAACAGTTAAATAGGTCGCTATTATAATGTAAAAAGGACACTGGATTACTGGCAATCTCTGTGCAAATAATTCAGACAGACATAACTGTGACTATTGACCTATGAAAATAGAGTGCTTAAAGGTTATAGTATCGTTAAAAATATAGAGGGTACCCATATGTATAAATTAGTTCTCATTCTGGCTTTGTTTTTCTCTTTCGATGTCATCGCAAAAGATAATAAGTCTTCTGAATCAAATGATCCTTTTGCAGGCATCAAGTTTCGTAACATAGGACCAGCTCTGATGTCTGGACGTATTTCTGATATTGATATTCATCCACAAAATCAAAATATTTGGTATGTAGCTGTAGGCTCAGGTGGGGTGTGGAAGACCATCAATGCAGGGACTACGTGGACGCCTGTTTTTGACAAACAGTCTGTTTATTCAATTGGAAGTGTTACTGTTGATCAATTAAATCCAAATAGGATATGGGTGGGTACTGGTGAGGACACAGGTGGTCGTCATACCAGTTATGGAGATGGCATATACCTCAGTGAGGATGGTGGCTCATCATGGAAAAACATGGGTTTGAAAAAGTCAGAACGTATTTCTACCGTCATCATTCATCCGCAAGATTCCAATACTGTCTGGGCTGCTGTTCAAGGCCCATTATGGTCGAAGGGCGGCCAGCGCGGCTTATACAAAACCACTGATGGTGGTAAGACCTGGAATAAAACATTAGGGGATGATGAGTGGACTGGTGTTACTGATGTCATCATTGATCCAAGAAACCCGGACCGATTATATGCGGCCACATGGCAACGTCACAGAACTGTGGCTGCTTACATGGGCGGTGGT
>CALDFB010000103.1 GCA_937942365.1 uncultured Marinicella sp.
GGCCTGGTGTTACCAATAACCTTGGACCATATGATGTCGGTTACGATGAACAAAGTGATTTGATCTTTGCCAATGGTTTAGAAGCACTTTAACTTTTTAAGGCAGTCCTTTGAGTTAAGTTAATGCAAGTTTGAGTGTAAAGCCCTGTTTCGACAGGGCTTTTTATGGCTGGTTTTAAGCTTTTTTATGGAATGTTTATTATTTGGTTAGTGCTTCAATATACAAATCAGCCACATCCAAAGGCTTGGCTAATTTGTCTGGATTTTCAGCCGGCCAAGCTTTGGCTCGTAAAGGGGTGTGCATGGGTGGCGGTGTGATGGATTGCACATGAACGCTTTGGTTTTGACATTCTTGGGCTAAAATTTTACTGAATTGCTCTATTGCAGCCTTTCCTACACCATATTGTCCCCAATAGGCCTTGGCAGTGGTTTGTTGATTATCTGAAGTGAACAAGACAGTGCCTTTGCCTTTTAAGATCAATGGCAACAATGCTTGAGTTAAAAAGATGGGTGAATTGACGTTAACTTGCATTTCTTTTAACCAACGAGATGCTTCATACAACAAGAAAGGAGTTAAACTACCGAACTCAGCTGCAGTATGGATCAACCCATCTAAATGACCAAAATTACTTTTGATCACTTTTGACAACTCTTTGTAGTCATTAGGTGTGGCGCCCACTAAATTCATGGGATAAATCACCGGCTCCCGCAACTTCCTTTTTACCAATTCATCAGCCAACTTATCCAATGCTTTGGGATTTTTATCACTGATGATTACATTCGCACCGCTTTGTGTCAGACGCAAAGCAATGGCTGATCCCAAGCCACCACAAGCACCCGTTAAAAATACTGTTTTATCAGCAAGTTGTTGATTCTTTTCCATCGTAATCACTCGAGTTAGGGGTAAGGAATTCTATCAGAATACATACGAAATGAATACCGCTTATGCTGCAGCGCAGTAATTTTGGACAATGCGGCATAAAATCGTTCAATTCAATGACAAGTTCTAATCGGAAAAAATCTCAATCTGAATTCAAGTAATTTGTGTTATCATCTAGTTCACTTAGTTGCAGTGGCTGCATTGTGTGCGTGTGTCACCAAATCGATGAATTCAATCAGAACTGCATTAATCCAACCTGTTAATATGATAATAATTTTGGGGGCTATTTATGAGTACTGACTCTGCAGAAATTGAACGCTTCAATGATGAGACGCTTTGGGGACACCCCATTGGTTTATATGTTTGTTTTACAACAGAACTTTGGGAAAGGTTTTCATTCTATGGAATGAAGTTTTTATTGCTGTTATATTTAACAAAATACCACTTGTTCACCGACAGTAATGGCCTGAGTATCGTTGGTTCATATGCTGGGTTAGTCTATGCCTTGCCCCTGGTTGGCGGCTTGTTGGCTGATCGATATTTAGGTATGCGCAAAGCTGTAATTTTTGGTGGCGTCCTGTTAGTCATGGGCCATTTGTTGATGGCTGTAGAGGGTACCCAGGCTTCTGTGGTCTCAGGGGAAGTTGTTAGAGATCAGTTTGCTATCAATGTATTCTATCTAGCACTTGCTTTGATTGTAGTTGGAGTTGGCTTTTTAAAACCCAATATATCAACTATTGTTGGCAAGCTTTATCCAGACAATGACCCAAGAAGAGATTCGGGTTTTACCATTTTTTATCAAGGCATAAATATTGGGTCATTCGTAGCTACAATGATTTGTGCGTGGTTGGGTGAAACCTATGGTTGGAGTTACGGTTTTGGAGCTGCGGGCCTTGGAATGTTAATTGGCCTGATCACATTCTTATGGGGTCAAAAATATTTATATGGTCACGCAGAACCCAACAACCCGGCTGTACTGAAAGAAACTTTTATTGGTCCCTTAAACAAAGAATGGGCCATTTATCTTTTCTCTGTCTTAGGCTTGGTAATAGTTTGGTTTTTGGTGCAAAAAATTTCAATCGTATTTTTTACACAAAACTTATTTTTATTAGCAGCTGTTGTTGGACTGGTCTACTATTCAATGTTTTATAAAAATGATGACCAAGAAAAAGGACTGGCAAAAATTTTTGCAGCAGTCATTATACTTTTTGGTTTATTGGGAGTCTTGGGTTTTACAGTTGACCATTTTCCAGACTCTGCATTTGGTTCATTGGAAATACTTAAAACTTTAGCTGCCAACATCCAACCAATTGCTTATATTCTTCTGGGAATGATAGTTGGATTCAGTATATATGGCTTTGTCAAATCATCTTCTGATGACTATTCAAGGATGATTGTATTAATCATATTGATCATATCTACCATTGTATTTTGGGCATTGTTTGAACAGTCAGCAAGCTCGATGACTTTATTTGCAGATCGTGTAATTGATCGAAAAATCATTAATTCTGAACTCGGATCTGCTGATGTTTGGATATTTTACTTGATTGGTGCAGTTGCACTGTTGCTATCAGCATATGGGTTTTATACTGCAAAAAAATACCGTGCCATGTATCAAATCCCACTCCTAAAAACATGGAAACCAGCCATTTTTGTAGCAATTATAATTCTCATACTTTATGTCGGATTATCAACTTACCAATCAGGTGGAACTTGGATTGCAAACCTATCTTATCTAGGCATTTTCTTATTACTTTTAGCTTCAGTAACGGTTGCTATAGCGATGGCATTCATACTGATTGGCTTCTTTTATAAAAAAGACAAATCCAATCAGGTTTCAATAATTGATGCTGGTGCTTCTGCAGCCAGTATCAATGTAATTGCCACGACTTTGCTGGCGATTTGCATAGCCATCATATATTTTGGCTACTCAGAATTATCCGCTCTGGCAGACACTCAGCTTAAATCAATTGTTTATGAGCCTACTGCAGGACAATTTGGTGCTTTAAATGCACTGTTTATTTTTACTCTAGCCCCTGTATTTGCAGCAATTTGGGTCAAGCTAGGCAAAATGAATTTAGATCCATCAATACCTGTTAAATTTTCACTGGGTTTGATTCAAGTCGGTTTGGGGTTTGGCGCACTTTTGATTGGTGCAATGAACCCTGATGCAGCTGGAAAAGTAGGTTGGGTTTGGCTAATGCTTGCTTATTTACTTCATACCATGGGTGAATTGAGTTTATCCCCAGTTGGTTTATCAGCGGTAACCAAATTATCTATAAAAGCGGTGGTCAGCATGGTAATGGGGGTGTGGTTTTTAGCCACTTCATTATCAGAAGTGGTTGCTGTCTTGCTAGCTGAAATCGCCGCCTTAGATCAAGATGAACTTAATACATTATCGGTTGCACAACAACTAGATAAATATAATGACTTATGGAGCACACTGTTATATCTAGGTGTTGGTTTTGGAATAGTGATGCTAATCATTTCACCATTTTTGAAAAAAGGAATGCGTGGTATTCACTGATATAACTTGAAATATACGTTTATAAGCACCACCTCAATTGGGTTGAGATGGTGCTTTTTTACAACCAAAATGATTTAATGCCTATATACACCTACGAAAACAAACATGACGACATGCATTGCACTTATTGTTCAGGTGGCTTTGATGTGATGCAAAAGCTTTCAGATCCAGTCTTAGAACTCTGCACTTATTGTGGCTGTGAAATAAAAAAAGTCATCAAAGCACCTCATGTTAAAACTGGCACCACCGGTTCTCCACATTCAACTTTGAGTGAAAAAAACATCGAGAAAAACGATTTCACTCAATACCGCAAAGTGGGCAAAGGCCAATACGAAAAAACCGCAGGAAAAGGTCCCAACACGCTCAAAGCAAACCACTGAGCAGTTTAATCAATACTTTCACATATTTGTCTTTAAAAAGTGATAAAATCATTCGTTTTTTAACACTTGGGAGACACCATGAAAAAACTACTCACGCTGGCAATGATGACAGGCCTGGCATTTTCAGCTGCCGCTGATGACCACAAACAATCAACCGCTGATGCCATTAAAATGGCCATGAAGTCTGAATTACGGACTGAAAATGAAATGGAGCGAGATCGCAACAGAAGACCGGTTGAAACACTTGAATTCTTGGGCTTTAAACATGACATGAAAGTGGTTGAATTCGTCCCTGGTGGCGGTTGGTATACAAAAATTCTTGCAGCAGCATTAAAAGACCATGGTGAATTAACTGTGGCACTGGGCGCTTCTCGTGCTGCCACAATGATCAAGGAAAACGAATCACTTTCACATGTGAAAGTCGCAGGTACTGATTCGAATATTTATCGCAAAGAAGGCGCTCGCTTTTATTCACTTGAAAATGCATCCACCGGCGTTAAAAGAGCTGATATGGTTTTAACTTTCAGGAATTACCATAACTTTGCTGAAGATGGACGTATGGCCATGAACGATGCGGCCTGGGATGCGTTAAAAATGGGTGGTATTTATGGCGTAGTTGATCACACCAGACGTCATATGGAAGGTGAGAATGATGAGAACCGTCGCAGATTTGATCCTGTTAAAGCCATTCTTGAAATTCAAAAAGCAGGTTTTGAATTCGTAGACTTCAGTGATATTCATTATAAAGCTGATGATGAACTTGAATACGAAGTGGGTCGAAAGTCAGTTACCGGTAACAGTGATCGCTGGACTTTAAAATTTAAGAAAGTTAAAAAATAACCACAGCTTTCCAGCTTTAAAAAGGTCATCTTTCGAGATGACCCAGACTAATGACAAACCCCTGTTTTTTTCAGGGGTTTGTTGTTTTTAAGGGCTTGGATATTAAATAGGCTGCTTTTGAATCAATAACTCACTTATGATTTTTGTTTGATCAGATTTGACTTATATGAATCTTAATGGG
>CALDFB010000104.1 GCA_937942365.1 uncultured Marinicella sp.
AAAAAATTATTCTTCTTAAGAACTAAAATGTCTGTGCAGTCGATTCCCTGAACACTTAAGTTTAACTTATCAGGCAAAAATCTTCTGATTTGTTAAAACTTTCACTTATATTCCGTCACTATAAGAAATAATGAAACTTTCATCTTCTTCTGAAATTGTAGCATTATCTAAATAACTCAGAATATATTTATTCATCTCATGGTCAGCAACAATTCTACCAACTTTAATAGACTCGATAATAGCTCTAATTTCATTTGACTCTGGGTTATTTTCCAAAACACTTTTCGCTAATTTAAAATTATTATCATTGCTCGACAATTTAAACATTGTTTGCAAACCTAAAAACTTTTCCACTCCGTCATGTGTGTTTTGATACTTACTCAAAACAAGCCTTTTACTTTTATCAAGTAGCTTTTTAGACGCATTCTTCATTCTTGGCAAAGTCTGTATGAAGTTATATGATGAGGCAACTTTGTTAACATTATCGTATTCCTCCAATTGGGCGATAGAATGATTGAGAAATAAATCATATTCTTCTTCACTTAGACTGGCTATAATTTTTCTGCCAATCTCTAAAGCCAAGGGAATCATCTCAATATTAGTTTCTTTTAAGATTGTAATTAATTCATTTTTTAAGACGCTTATTTCTTCATTGGTGCCGTATGCTAACAATTCATATGTGGAATTATAAATTAACTCATAGTCATTGTTATTAAACCCATATAAAAGATTGCTCATAACTTCTTCATTATCAATTTCAAGGTTCTTTTCATGAAGTACATTTTCAACTAAAAATTCCTCTTGTGAATTTTTGCTTGAATTTACTTTAAATTCTGCCGAATTGATTTCCGACTGTTGTTTGCTAGAAATAAACAGCGATTTTTTAGTTGTTTGCCCAAGTGTAACTTTTTTATTATACAAACTAAAAGTAGCTAAAATAAATACAAATGAAAATATCAGTCCGCCAACTAATAATTTATTGATGCTTGGTTGTGATTTGTTTAATTGCATGATTTCACCTTATGTATTTGTTGTTTATAATTAAAGGTGCTTGTATACACAAACACCTTGTTAAATTAATTTAAAATATTCGTTTTATGTCCTCGTATACCTACAAAAATACTCAACTGGAGTTGTATTGACTGGGAAATAACCACTTAATTTTTCTACTGGCCATTTGTATTCAGCTATATTTCTACACTCATGTTTCCAAACTGGATTTCTAGGATTACCACTACTGTTATATCTTCTATATGTGCCTCTAGCAGCACTACAAGCATTTTGGAAGTCTGAAACTCTAGAATTATTAAATAAAGTAAGAGTCATGTTATTTTGCAAATAATTTTTTCCATATTGGTAATTTAATCTCATTTCTTTTGTTACATATGTTTTTGAATCGGCTTTTGCATAGCAAGTTGCAACTTCAGACTCTTCATTACATGCAGCCCAACCTTGAGTATAAGTAGAATTAAATCCAATACCTGCATTTGCTCCTGTAATCACTCTTTTGAATATCTGAAGTGGTACGCTAAAATCAAGACCACCTGAATGTGAAATTTCCCTTGAAATACATTTAGAATTGGATGCTGACCTAGCAATTTCGCCACAATCATCGCTACCACAAACCAAAGGGGTACTTACACCAAGTTGACTTAATACAAATTGACCTGTACCCCAATCTTTCTTAAAATCAAGCTTTGTGACTTTGCGATGCCCATCCTTTATTCCATAGTGCACACCAAATTTTAGACCGTAAAAAGGCTGTAATACCCTGTCTTGATTTCTCTCCCTACTTCTGAGATTGTTAAAATCTCTCTGAGTGAACAATCTAGTTCCATACGCATCTCCAGGTCTCAAGTCATCTCTGGTAATTATTTTTTCTCTATCGAAGTGTTTAACGTATCCAACCCCATCATCTGATTGAACACCAGAACTTAATATCAATAATATAGATATACAAATAAATTTATAGTTTTTCATTATAATTTTCCTCATCAGTAATTAATAAAATTCAACAATTACATGCTAGTAATTATTACGGAAAACTTTACTCAATGAGATAAGGAAAATATATATTGTGGATTGATATGCTTACTTTTATCTATAAATATCTATAAATATCTATCTATATCCTTAATTATCAATAACATTTTTAACCTTGAAATTTAACCAATCTAAGAAGATTCAATGCAAAGTTTTCTTGAACTTTGAAACCTATATAAAATAAAAGATACTCGGGCAAGAACGTAAGTGTAAAAATTGAGTCAAGAACTGCAATCGAATGATTGGATCAAAGATCTAAGGTTTAATGAATGCTGTTACTCATACGAGTTGTTATGATATGTTCATAAACTAGGCTGTGAAGATATTGGACTTTAATTTCAATAGCATAGTATCAGCTTCATTCAAATTTGTAAGGAACAAATTTGAATGAAGCCCAAGAGCCATTCCTTATGAATCTAAAGACTGGAATTTCAATTAATCACATTATTCGAAAAGGCTGACCCAAATATCACATCGCCAGGATAAATTTCCTGTAGCAGATTCACACAGCCATTGGCATCCTCGGGTAAATGACTCAGGTCACTGGGAATGTTTCCACACAAACGCCTGTCTTTAGGATCACTGGGCTGGATCCTCGCATCGTCTTGCATCAACACTTCTGATGATTCCACCAATGCCACCATATTCAGAGAATCTGGAGCCAGCGCACTGCTGAATAAATCGGCTGATCCATCATCACCATGACAGGATGTACAAAAGGGATTGGCGGTGTAATCTGGCCTTTTTACATCATGAAAAAGGATACGATCAGCAGCACTGTATGGCGAGTCAAAAAGAATAAACGAGGACAGGCTGAGATATACCCGTTCTGTATGCCCTAACAGCAAGGTCAGCACATTGCAGTGACCTACATGGTTAATTATATAAGCATTTTCAAAGCTAAATATACCACTGTTGTTTCATATATTTTGTTTTAATAACGAATGAAAAACTTGATGGTTGAATACTTATAAAATACAAAAGGATGTCCACAAGGCACATACCCTACAACAGTTGGTTTGACCTTTCATCACCACATATATCAGGTTTATATTTTTAGCGTACTACAACATGGTAGAACACTGTAGTGGGTGCCCGTTTTAGTGTTAAAAAATATACAGTTCAAAATCACAGGACTTCTTGGGTATTAACATGAATAGTTAAGGATTCTTGACACCAATTTCAAAGCCATTCTTATAGATCAAATCAATCTTATACAAATACGCACTGCCTGCCCTGCTGTCATTGGCTGAAGCAGCTATCAATAAATGACTGTCTGAAATACTGACTGCATTTCCAAACCGGTCGTTGGCGGCTTGATCACTGGCTAATATTTTATCGACTTTAACCCACTGGCCTTCAACCAAGTGATACAGATAAGCTGCACCGGCATTAAAACCTGATATACCATCAACTCGTTCTACACCAATCAAGGCTTTATCACCGTATAAACTAACAGCTGACCCAAATGAATCGAAAGCTGCACCTTCTTCATTGAAAAATTTAGTAGTCTGAGACCAGATACCATTGTCCAAGTCAAACACATAAACAGCACCCCAATTAACTGGTGATGGGCCTGTAAAATCAGGATTATCAGCCAATTGAGCTCCAATCAATGCTCGATCAATACCCAAACTTACAGCCGAACCGAACTGGTCATCAGTCACACCATCATGAGCTGTTAGTTTAATGGTTTCGACCCAAGCACCATTGACTAGATCAAATACAAATACGGCACCGGTCCGATCACCCATTACATCACCATCGCCATAGCTGCTAATCAAAGCTCGATCACCCAATAAGCTGATCGAACGTCCAAAAAGATCATCATCAACGCGAAGAGGTGCGATCAGTTTTGCACTTTGCTCCCATTCGCCATTAACCAAGTCAAATACATACACTGCACCAAAATCATCATCTTGGCCAGTAGCTGAAATCAAAGCCCTATTTCCAGACACACTCACACCTTCACCAAACCTATTACCTGGTGTACCATCATCGGCAGTCAGCTTGATCTTTTGTACCCAATTCATGCCATCATATTCAAACACATACGCAGCACCTATTGATCCTTGATTTGTTACTTCTTCTTCAAATACAGCACCGATCAGCGCACGGTCACCAAACAAACTAACTGATCGACCAAACAAGTCATCTTCATCACCATCATCAGCAATGATTTTTGCTGTTTCAACCCAACCAGTGGCTCCAGGTTCAAAAACATAGGCAGCACCAGCCGAATTTCCGTTTTCATCGTCGTTACTCGCACCTACTAAAACCCTGTTGTTATTAATACTGACCGAACTGCCAAATCTATCAGCGGGATCCCTGTCTGTGGCCAATAAAATTTCTTCATCTACAGCCATACCAAAACTGACTTCTGATTGATCTTTAGCAACACTTACTGAGACATACAAAAACATCAAAAAACAACATATTTTTTTATTCATTTAAAAACTCCACTTGATTAAATGCATATATAAATTATAAAAACAGAAGTTTTTTCTAACAACTGTTTCTTCAGCCATTGTCCTATGATCATAAATAGATACAGAACAAGTACTCAGCGGTCTCATATTAAGATTTCTCTCTACAATTAAAAAACAGACCTAAAGATCACATCGCCAGGGTATATCTCTTGTAACAGATTCACACAACCATTGGCATCCTCGGGTAAATGATTCAGATCGTCCGGAATGTGAGCACACAGGTTTCTGTCTTTGGGATCACTGGGCTGGATCCGCGGATCGTCTTTCATCAACACGTCTGATGACCCAGCCAATGCTTCCATGTTCAGAGACGCAGGTGCCAATGCACTGCTGAATAAATCAGCTGATCCATCATCACCATGACAGGATGTACAAAATGGATTGGCGGTATAATCTGGCCGTTTTACATCATGAAATAGGATACGATCAGCAGCACTGTATGGCGAGTCAAACAGTAATTTTTCACGCATCGCCTCAAGACCATCGGCCATTGACTTCAAATCCATCCAGCCGTCTTCATTCGCGTCTTGGTTGTAACACAAATACCTGTGACCTGGGACTGTTTCATTCAAATCAGCCATCACTGATGCCTGGAATAAATTACTGGCATTTTGTGCATCATTAACCACTCCCGCTGGCGCTGCTTGTGGATCAACTCGGACGATCGAGCCTAAGAATTTATTGCATATTTCCTCACTGTTCAATAACGCCGCCTCACCGGTGATCGAAAAATCATCCAGCCAGCCTCGTATTCCACCCGTGTGGTTAAGGCCTCGACCCACCACAAATGATTCGCCAGCAGGCATCCTGAAAATATCACCCAAACCCATCGTCCCCAGATCAGCAGGCGTAATGGCCTGGATTAACATACCGTTAACGAATAATTCTAAACCACCATTATCAAGTGTGCGCAATGCAATCTGATGAAATTTCCTGGCTTGAATCGGCGCTGCCAGTGCCAAATCAGACCGATTACCTTGTGGATCTCTGAGACTCAGGGCGTTTCGACCTTTTAAGTCCAAACGACTTAAATCCGGAAATTCAAACAAGGTTCTATAATTTTCATCATTACCAAACCTGGGATCAATCATCACTGACACCAACCAGTTGGTTTCACTGTAATGTGCATTGTTTTGGTTATCAGGTATTTCGTATTTCAGACCACCATCAGGCCAACTGAAATAACCGCGACCCTGAAAACCACCCAAGGCCACTTGCTCTATGCGACCACGACCAATCACTTCACCACACGGTGGTAATTTGTACAACCAGCTGGCCGCTTCATTTTGTACACAGTTTTGTTGTCCATCATTGTCTGTCAGGATAACTGACTGATAATGTCCATTTGCCCTCGGCACCAGCTCATAGGCATGCATCATTGATGAAGAAACCAGGTTATACACACCCAATGACTCATCAAAAGAAATCACATCAGTCGCCTTGCCGTTACTTATGAGCCACGCCACATCACGAGGTAAGTTAAGGCGCATTGCTTCAACCGAAAAAGACTTATTTTCTAAGGAATCGATGTGTGCCATGTTACCGGCTGTATATTGAGGTAAATCTGGATCATCGTCCAATACACTGTCACGGCCATTTCCGGCCCGCACCCAACCGGCTGTAATCGGGCTTGCATTGGGGTTATCATCATATATTTTCACCATGCGGTGGTTATTTTCTTTGGTACGCAAACCCCAATCTATGTTAGCCAGCATGTTATCAAATGAACGAATTTTTCCTCTCGTCCACAAACCAAATCCAGCCAATCCAGAATGCTTAGGGCCATATTCATCATAAGGGTTCCCCGCACCGTCTGATGTGCAATTTACGCCAGCTAAGCACTCGACTTCGAAATCAGTGTCTTTCAATTTATCATTGTTATAGGTGAAAAATACATTATTACCGGTTGAATCCACCCAAGCATAGGTGCCTCCGATGTCCTTTCCGGGTTCTATTAACTGCCCCAAAGGATCACGAATAGGATAGTCACCAAAGCCAAAATGTGCTCGAACACCTGGATCCTGATGGGCATAGGAAATGGGTCTTGGCTTCTTGAATGCAGTGGCATCACAGCGTCCACCCTCACTTGGATCATAGTACGAGTAAACAATGTCAGTTGGTCCACTTTGGGGATTGTTATCTTCATCCACCCAATCAAGCCCTCTATAACTCACACGCCCAACCAATAAATGACCCTTATCACCTGCCGAGGTCATCTCAAACATGTCATATATATAACCCCAGTCTGTCCCTTTTACAAAATTACCGCGATTGATATCAATAATTCTGGCAGCACTGGTTTTAGGTTGTTCAACTATGACCTGTACCTCTGCACTGGCAACAAACCTTCGAGGTCTTTCGCCAATCTTATCGGATAAATCTGGTGCAAATATATTGATTATATTTAAATCATAACAATCATGCGAACCATTGGCAGCCGAATTACCATTGGCATTACAGCTATAGGGATTTCCACCACCATCACATAAAGATGAGGCGCTTATATCTGACTGATTACCAAGAACCCAGCCATCTTCAGCCTTAAAAAAACTCCTGGCAACACTGATTTCTTGGCCCGAAGCAGAAACTATGGTTTGATCAGCGGGATGATCTAAAAAGCTTTTAGCCTCTACTTTTTCATAGGATGCCAGGTACACATCTCTACCCTTTACTGCCATCATAATACGCCCATCACGACTGCTGCGATACGGGGGAAGGTGTGGTGCATTAACAAATTCACCATCCTCAAAACCAGTCACATCTCTTAATCTAGCAGGTCCATTGGCGTTCCCATCAGCAGGGCGTGATTGAATAGCTGCAGGTTCTGGTGGCAGCTGTGCCAAAGCTTTAAAACCTGTAACTGATAATCCTGCTATCATAAGAAAACTGACGATTATTTTACTTTTGTGACTTAAAAAATTCTGCATACCCTAGCTCTAATAGTGTGAATAAAAAATCTACTGTCATAATCAATACATGACTTCATTTCTAGATTGTGAAAAAAAATAAATGATAAATCTTTTCATACATAAAAGATGTTGGTTCTATCCCAAAACCTAAATTTATAGCCAAATATCCACAAATATCCGATTTATGAATTTTGATTTCTGAAATTTATTTGGCTAGATCACCTACAGTTTGTAAATTCATGCATTTCAATTAAGAATCAACATTGAATTAACTCATTTGTGGCTACATGTATAAGTTGTAACAGTATTTCACTTGACAATACGCATGCGTATGCCAAAATATTTAAACTCTTTTTTTACAGCACACATATGATTTTCAAAGATTCTAAAGTTGCGGTGATTGATGGTCTGAGAACACCATTCATGAAAGCACCTACTGGTCAGGCGCAAGACCTGAAAGCTTACGACCTGGCGCGCGAAGCCATTAACAATTTAAAACATCGACATCCATTTGTTAAAGATGACTGCGATTTAGTCACCATGGGAAGCGTCATTCAAAATGCCTCGACATCTAATATAGCCCGTGAAGCGATGATTGGTGCTGGACTAAACCTGAACACGCCTGCACATTCTGTCACCATGGCCTGCATTTCTGCCAACCTGGCCATTACCAATACAGCCAATGCGATTCAATCAGGGGCAGTGAAAATAGCCATTGCTGGCGGGGTTGAGTCATCATCAGACGCACCGGTTAGAATCACTCATAAGTTAAAGAAAACATTACTACAAGCTCAAAAAGCCAAAGGCTTTAAAGGATTCTGGCAAGTTTTCAAAGACTTTAAATTCAAGTCTCTGGCACCCGAAGCACCCGCGATTGCTGAATTCTCGACTGGTTTGACCATGGGTGCTGATGCCGATCAACTGGCCGCTAAATTTGGTGTATCGCGTGAGCAACAAGATGAATTTGCATTGCGCTCTCATCAAAATGCAGCAGCTGCATGGGAAACGGGTGTATTTAAAGATGAAGTCAGTGCGCTTCCCATTCCTCCAAAATTTAATGTTGTAGCACAAGATGACACGTTTTATGCCAATTCCTCTATGGATAAGCTTAAGTCATTACGACCTGCATTTGTGAGACCACATGGTACCATCACTGCTGGTAATGCATCACCCATCACTGACGGGGCTGCTGTCAGTTTGCTTATGAATCTTGATGAAGCCAAGGCCCGCAAGCTCAAACCCAAAGTGGTGATTGAAGGCTATACTTATTCAGGACAGAATCCACACGGTGAATTGTTATTGGGTCCTGCCTATACCATGCCTAAATTACTCAATGAGGCTGGCTTGAAAATTGCAGATATTGATGTATTTGAAATTCACGAAGCATTTGCTGGCCAGGTATTAGCTAATTTAGCTGCATTGAATGACAAGGACTTTTGTACCAACAGTCTGGGACTAGATGGCGCATTCGGTGAGATTCCAATGGAAAAGATTAATACCCAAGGTGGATCATTGTCTTTGGGTCATCCATTTGGTGCCACAGGCTCAAGGTTGCTGACTTCAGCTACTAGGCGTTTAATTGAGAGTAAAGGAAAGTACGCACTCATTAGCGCATGTGCAGCTGGCGGTTTAGGCTCATCAATACTACTAAAGAAGGTTGGATAAAATCATGGCATACTATAAATTAACTAAAGAGAACGAAATTGCCACCATCTGGATGGACCAACCCGGTTCTGAGGTCAATACCTTGTCAGTCAAAATGCTGGACGACTTCAGTGCACTTCTAGACAAAATCGAAAGTGACAATGAGATCAAAGCAGCGGTTTTAATTTCTAAAAAAGACAACTGTTTCATCGCAGGAGCTGATATCAAAGATTTTGTGGCGATTGAAGACTCAGAAAAAATAGAACAACTTTCACGTGATGGTAATCAAATTTTATTGCGTTTATCCAAGCTCAAAAAACCTGTTATAGCAGCCATTAATGGTGCGTGTTTAGGTGGCGGCCTTGAAGTAGCCATGGCCTGCCATTATCGAATTGCTTCAACTGACAAAAAAACCGTTTTTGGATTACCCGAGATGAAACTGGGTCTTTTACCTGGTGGTGGTGGCACACAAAGGTTGGTTAAACTAACCAACTTGCGCTATGCACTTGATGCTTTGCTGACTGGAAAAAACATTTATCCTTTCAGTGCCAAAAAAGCTGGCTTGATCGATTCTTTGGTGCATAAAGAAGGTTTATACCAAGCGGCATTGCAAGTGGCTGCCAACCCCATTAAACGCAAAGCTAAGAAAGTTGGCTTGGTTGATAAGGCACTGAACACCAAAGTCGGACGTAATTACGTGTTGAAAAAAGCACGTGAAACCGTGATCCGTAAAACCCGCGGTAACTACCCAGCTCCCTTAAAAATTCTGGATTGTGTTGAGACTGGTTTAGAACATGGTTTAGCAGCAGGTTTAGAAGCTGAGGCCATTGGTTTTGGTGAGTTACATGCCAGCGCAGCCTCAAAAAACCTCATTGGCTTATTTCTTGCCATGCAGGAAAATAAAAAACTCAAAACCAACACCAAAACAACCCAAATTAATTCATTATCCATGATTGGCGCTGGCTTTATGGGTGCAGGTATCACTGAAGTTTCCATTAAGAATGGTTATGATGTCATTCTTAAAGACCTGACCAATGAAGGTTTGGCCAGTGCTTTAAAAACCATTTGGTCAGATTTCAGCAAAATGGTGAAGAAAAAAGCCATGGGCGCTGTTGAAAGAGATCGTTTAATGGCGAAAGTAAAAACCACCACTGATGATAACGACTTGAATGCATCTGACTTGGTGATTGAAGCGGTATTTGAAGACATTGATTTGAAACAACGTATTTTGGCTGATATAGAAAAACGCTGTAAAAAATCCACCGTTTTTGCCTCAAACACCTCTTCTTTACCTTTGGCTGATATAGCGGCCAAAGCCACGAACCCACAAAACATAGTCGGAATGCACTACTTTTCACCCGTTCCTAAAATGCCTCTGCTAGAATTAATTGTCACCGATAAAACCTCTAAACGTGCACAACAACTGGCCACCAATGTGGGCATTAAGCAAGGTAAAACTGTGGTAGTTGTCAAAGACGGTCCAGGTTTTTACACCACTCGAGTCTTATCTGCCTTAACGCACGAAGCCATCAAGGTTTTACATGACGGTGCCAGAATCGAAGACATTGATGCTGCCATGAAAGATTGGGGTTTCCCAGTTGGACCGCTTGCTTTGATGGATGAAGTCGGTATAGACGTGGGTGCTCATATTGCCCGAGGCGCTTTGGGTGATATGTTTGTTCAGCGAGGCATAGAACAAGATGACACCGTACAAAAATTGGCAGATGCCAAACTGTATGGAAGAAAAGTGGGCAAAGGCTTCTATGAGTACCCTAAAAAAGGCCGTAAGAAAGTCAATACAGCCATCTACAGATATTTTGGTGGTGAAGAACGCAAAGACATGGCAAAAGCCGATATTCAGCATAGGATTGGCTTAATCTTCGTTAATGAATGTATACTTTGCTTAGAAGAAGGCATTTTATTTTCTGCCAATGATGGTGATTTAGCCGCCATTTTAGGCCTAGGTTTCCCACCCTTTACTGGTGGACCATTCAGTTATGTTGATGGCGTTGGTGCTGATCAGGTACTGAGCTTATTGCAAGGACTTGAAGAAGCTCATGGCAATCGCTTTGCGCCTGCCCCTATGCTGACTCAATATGCCAAAAAAGGACAAGCCTTTATTCAATAAGATTAATGGATTCAAATCGGTGCCAGTTGGTTTTCACTGGCTGGCATTAATTTGAAAGTCGAATGTTTTTAAAATCTGCAGCAACTGCTGAGTTTTTGCCTTCTCTTTTGGCTTGATACAATGCTTGATCAGCACGCTTAAAAGTATCCTTCAAAAAGCTTTCATCCCCTGACCACTGTGCAACACCAATACTCGCCGTTACCCTTACAGGTTCATTTTTCCCTACATTAAAACCATATTCAGCAACTTTTTTAACTATTTTATTGGCAACCTTATGGGCTTCAAACAAAGCAGTTACCGGCAATAATATAACAAACTCTTCGCCTCCCCAGCGATAAGCTTTATCCGTAGCCCTGATATATTTTAATAATAATTGGCTGAATTGTACCAAAACTCGATCACCCACCTCGTGACCCAATGAATCATTGATGGCTTTAAAATCATCTAAATCGACAATAAGTAATGATAAATGACTGTTAGATTTTTTAGCAAAGCTTTGTTCTTTACCCACATCATGGGCCAATGCCCTGCGATTGTTCAATGCTGTTAATTCATCTGTACGTGTTTGACGTTTGAGGTTATTTCTGTCTCGATAGTACCCTTTAGACCAACGCATGATACCCAAAGCGCCTAGTATATAGCCACTGACGAACAAAACGCCTGCTGTATATAACATAACAGCTTGTGGTACAGCAAAGATTAAACTACTGATTAAACTTAACCAACCCAGATAAAACAACAAAAAACCCAAAGCCATAAAGCGGCCTTGAAACCGTTTTGCCATGTGGTCATTGATATAGAAATAGGTAAATGCCATCGCAGTCAGTAAACTGTATAAACTGACCAGCAACCAATCCACATCAGATTTGATGGGCACTGTAGCGGAAAAAGCCAACAGGATGGAAGCCGTAATACCCAGGTATACAACCACATATCCCATTATAGATAACAAGAATTTTTTATTTCCAATCATTAAAGACATCTTGTAAAGATCACACACATAACACGTATTGAGCTTAGCATATATACATGGGCGGGCGCTGTGAAAGACTTCACAAATTGGTATTTTATATATAAAAAAGGCCGGTATATCGAAATATACCGGCCTTTTTGTATGAGTCTAACGTTATATTAACGTTTCGAGAATTGAACCGATCGACGTGCTTTACGTAGGCCAACCTTCTTTCTCTCCACTTTACGCGCGTCTCTTGTAAGGAAAGAGTATTCTTTTAATTGCGGACGTAAAGTGTCATCAGATTCCAATAATGCTCTGGATAAACCCAGGCGAATGGCACCTGCTTGACCAGTGGTTCCACCGCCAATAACAGTTGCTTTGATATCAAATTGATCAACCAGACCTAACTTTTCTAAAGGCTGTGTAGCGATCATCACGCCAGTTTCTCTGCTGAAGTATTCATTGATGTCTTTATTGTTAACTATAATTTTGCCGGAACCAGGTGTTAAGAATACACGTGCAGATGAAGATTTTCTTCTGCCTGTTCCATAGTATTGTTGAGTTGCCATAATATTCTTATACCTCGTATCTTATATTTCTAGGGCTTTAGGTTCTTGGGCTTCATGTGGATGTGCAGGGCCTGCATAAACTTTTAATTTACGGTACATCTGACGTCCCAAAGTATTTTTAGGCAACATGCCCTTAACTGCCTTCTCTATCACTCTTTCAGGGTGCTTAGCCATCATATCTTTTAATTTGATAGATTTTAAGTTTCCTACGTAACCAGTGTGATGGTGATACATTTTATCATTCAATTTATTACCAGTTACAGCTACCTTATCAGCATTCACAACTACAATGTAATCACCTGTGTCCACATGTGGAGTAAATTCTGGTTTGTGCTTGCCACGGAGCCTTAAAGCAATTTCAGATGCCATACGTCCTAAAGTTTTACCTTCGGCATCAACCAAAAACCATTCTCGATTAATTTCTTCTGCTTTTGCGCTAAATGTTTTCATATAATTCTATTCTATTTTTATTGGGCTTGATCTGTAAATTTTACGGCTGAAATGTGCCTACAGTCCATGCCATTCACAAAGAGCGGGAATGGTACTTAATTAAGTGTTTGGTTGCAAGTATTTTATTGATTAATTTATGCTTTGGGAATGAAGCCCGCTGGCATTTAATTCAATAAACAGCATCATGACACCAGTACGGACATATTCGGTGATTTCAACAAAGTCTAATTCCTCTCCTGCCACCTCATCAGAATCATGCTCTATTCGAGCGACCTGCTCCAAATCTGACATGAATTCAGCACCTTCTTTAGACAGCTGTGATTCAACCATTCCTGCCGTTCCTAATGCCGACAGAAAAGTGGCTGTCCATTCAGATAAGACCGCCACACGATCGGCTAAATTGCTGTTATCTTGTGGCAGCAATAACTGATATGAATAATCATCTTTTTCCAATTGCTCCTTGGCATAATCAAATACCGCTGACATCACCATTTTAAAATTAGCATCTTGGGGGTTTTCGACGCAATATTCATTGATCATTTGGTGTAACCAATGTTCAAAGACAGCAGATCTATTGACACATAAAACAGCAGTTGCTTGCGCATGCAACTCCGATGGCGATGCCAGTACACCAATTGACTTTAAATGGTCAGCAAAGGGCTGGTATGGAATCATTTTGTTAGTTAACTGTAAAAATGAGGTGTATTTTATGATATTTTTCATTAACTTGTGTTAATTTTCTTATATCCTTGTTGACCTTTAGAGATTAACAAACTATATTTATTTGGGTATTTCACATCTCTGAGTAGTTGTGCAATGTTTTTAACTACGATAATCACTTAAACCCAACCTGGCATTGACGATGGACGATATAAAACTTTTAGAACGAACAACCGATCAGATGATTGATCTGTTGACAAAAATAAAAGCTGAAAATAAAGCATTACAAAATAAGCTAGAAGAATTGACTCAAGAAAAGTCTCAATTGATGCAAAAAAATGACCAAGCCAAAACCCGTTTGGAATCCATGATCTCGCGTTTGAAAACTCTGGAGCAAACTGCATGAGCCAAACAAAAATATCAGTACGAATCCTCAATAAAGAATACCAATTTGCTTGTGACGAAGAAGAACGTTCATCTTTGCTATCTGCTGCAGATCACCTAGACAAAACCATGACCGAGATTAAAAATAATAACGGCACCATGTCCAGTGACAAAATTACCTTGATGGCTGCATTGAATATATCTCATGAGTTAATCAAATCTCAGTCCATCAATCAACACTACGATGTCGAAGTTTTATCCACAGTTAAAAAACTCAATGATAAACTTGAACAAGCCATGGCAAAGGACTAAAATTCATATTACGGATGTTGACTGCGGTGTTCGAGGTATACGCATATGCCTTGGCCCTAATTATATTTAACAGGGAATTTTTATAACTGTCAGTGTGCATGCTCACCTTGTAGTGAGAAGCCTTAGCCAGTTGTTGAGTTTCCGCCTTGTACCTTTGGTACCAAGGACGCCAGTGTACAACGGCACATGTGGTTAACATCTCCAACCTGCAATGCACAACTCAGAATTCCTCTAAGAAATTAAAATGAATAAAGACTATATCCGGTCAGAATTATTGAGGCAAAGAAAAAGTCTTCGCCCAGATCAAATCATTTCTTTAAGTAAAGATATCGTTAATAACATCACTGCGTCCAACATATATCAACAGGCCAAACACATTGCCATTTACCTACCCTTTAATGGCGAAGTAGATCTGAGTGCACTACTCAAAATCAAGAACAAACAACATTATTTGCCCAGTATCAAAGATCAACAAATGCAGTTCCAAATGCATATCCCTGACATGCATCTTGAACAGCATCGATATGGTATTGAACAACCTACTTACATTGAATCACTTGAAACTGCAGCACTTGACTTGTGCTTGATGCCGTTAGTTGGTTTTGATATGAGTGGCAATCGCTTGGGCATGGGCGGTGGCTTTTATGACCGATACTTTGAATATTTAAACAACAATGACTGCAGCGAACCCACAACTCAACTTGCCGGCATTGGTTATGAGTTTCAAAAGCAACAACAATTGCCGACCCAAAGCTGGGATGTTAGAATCAATCACCTTTTCACTGAACGCGGATATTTCAAAATATGAATTCAGAACAACTCAAAAAACAAGTGGCCGAAGCCGCCCTTGCCTACATCAACGATTTCGACATGATCATTGGCATAGGTACAGGCTCTACAGTCAATCATTTGATTGACCTGTTGCCACAAGTAAAAAACCGCATTGAAGCTGTGGTTTCAAGTTCTGAAGAATCAACCAAACGTCTCCAAGCGCTTGGCTTCAAAGTGAAAGAATTGAATCAGACCGGCGACCTTTCTTTATATATAGATGGCGCTGATGAAGCTGATGCTCATAACCGCCTAACCAAAGGTGGCGGTGGTGCACTGACCCGTGAAAAAATCATTGCAGCAGCCAGTCAACAGTTCGTCTGTATCATTGATGAAAGTAAGCAGGTTGACGTCCTTGGCAAATACCCATTGCCGATTGAAGTTTTACCGATGGCTCGCAGTTATGTTGCGCGCCAAACAGTGAAACTCGGCGGACAACCCATCTATCGAGATGGTTTTGTGACGGACAACGGCAACCAAATCATCGATATTCACAATTTAAAAATTCTAGACCCAGTCGAATTGGAAAATAAAATCAACCAAATCCCAGGCGTGGTCACCAATGGCTTATTTGCCCAAAGAAAAGCCGATGTGATTTTAGTGGCTAATCATGATGGTGAGGTGGTTAAGCAGTAAGCATTCTCGCAGTCATTAGGAGATCTTTCGACTATGCTCCGCTTCGCTCGAGATGGCATGTGAACTGTCATTCTGAGAGAGCCAGAGGCGAGTCGAATGAATCTCCAACAGACCATAAGATTTCTGGTCTTGTTCAATCCAAAACATCCCTACTGTGCCTAAGCTCCAGCTTGGGCATGCATAGAGCTATCAAACTTTTTATGGATACTTAAATTTAGGTTAATAAGTATATTTCAGGCTTGAAAAAGAAATATCTTTTTAATAACCAACTCACCATTAAAGACTTAAAGACTTAAAGACTAACCCTGTTACTACATAATTTAAAATAATCATAAATTTAAAGAACATGATGTGAACTAAAAACCCCTAAGCATTACCAAGCTGGAGCTTGGGAACAAGGAAAGAGTGACGGTGAAGTGATTAAGCAGTAGTATGCTGACTTAGCCTGCGGGAAATACATGACGAATTCGGATTCATGTGGCTGAGCTTGTCGAAGCCTCATGTTTCAACCTAATAAATTCAGGCCAAACCAAGTCACTCTAGTAAACCTTCTAAAATTAACTATCTAGGAGTGGTTAAATTTTCGTGTACGGTTGCAGATTGCCGCGGTCGTGCCTCCCTCGCAATGACGGTTTATCTGTTATTAACTTTTACACTGTTAAGTTTATGAAAATCAACTCCCAGCTTGCCCTAACAGCCATTGCTTGATGGGTTTGATTTTATTCAATTGATTCATGCCAAAAGCGCGCAGTATTTTAGCTGGGGCACTTGAGTTGGTGAATAGGTGGTGTAGTGCATGCATGGTTTCAGATGTTTTATGTACTTCTGCCATACGTACCCTTTGGTATTTTTTCAATGCATTGGCCAGTTCATCATTATTTTTTAGCATCACCTGGGCTAATTGATCAACCAAACATTCTGCATCACCAAAACCCAGATTGACACCCTGCCCAGCCAAAGGATGAATGGTGTGAGCGGCATCGCCCAGTAAGGCCACCCGACCTTGATAAAATGCTTTGGCATAAGTTTGTTTCAATGGAAAAGCTTTGCGTTCACTGCGCAGTTCAATCTCTCCAAAATCACGATTGATGTGTGCTTTAAGACCATTAACAAAATAATTCTCATCGGCTTCTAACCAATGAGTAACTTGATCTTCAGGTAAGCTCCAAACCATTGAAAACAAACCATCATTCATGGGCAACAACCCCACTGGCCCACCTGAATTGAAGGCTTGTAAAGCAGTTTGAGTTGGTGCATCTTTGATATGTAAATAGCAAACCAAGCCTTGTTGTTGATAAGATTTCTGTTGGATTTCAATGCCTAATTGATTTCTCACTTGTGAACGCGGCCCATCAATCCCCAACAATAAGTGGCCACTCATTTTATTCTGATCACCTAGATAAACCCTGACTTTTCTCTCATCATCAGTGAATTCGGTTACAGAGGTTTCATAATACACATCGATTTGGCTGTGTTCATTGGCCAGCTGTTGAGCCGCTGCGATGATTTGGTTATTTTCAATCATGGCACCAAGAACATGTTGGCCCTCACCATTAAACTCAATTTCTCCGGTCGAGTGGTTATCCCATACCCTCATTTGATCATAAAAACCGATCCTGCTGCTTTGCATATGCGCCATCACACCCAAACGTTCAAACATCGCAAGATTATGCTTAGAGATCGCCGAGACTCTGAGTTGACGCGCCTCTTTTCGGCTGCACACAGTTTGTTGTTGTGATTCTATCAATGCCACTGTAAAACCTTTTTCTGCCAGTAACAAAGCTGTCATCGCCCCTACCATACCTGCACCATTGATGATGATGTCTTTATGGTCAGTCATCGCAAACCTCCTGCGGTATTAAATAACATTTTCTTCAGGGCCAGGTTGGCATTGATCGCAACTAACCCAATCGAACGGCAAGTATTGACCAATGGCTCATCAATTTTAAACCACGTCATCAAGTCATCAGTGTAGTCCAAGGTTCTTTGTTGATCTTGTTTCGAGGCTTCTTGATATGCCAATAACACCGAATGATCACCTAAATCCTGACCTTGTTTTTTGGCCAACCGCAACTGTTCACTGAGTCGTGCTATGCCACGTACAGCTAAATTCAAGCCTTGGGCTGATACTGGACTGACTGCATGTGCAGCATTACCCATTAAAATGGTTCGATGTGCATGTTGCACAGGCACTTTAATTTGGTATATAGGATAACTGCTGCGCCTACTTATTTGTTGAAACTCGCCAGCTCGATATCCAAATTGTTGTTGTGCTTGTTCAATAAAAATATCATCATCTACAGCCAACAACTCTTCTGCTTGGTCGGTCTGCATGGACCACACAAAACCAAATCGACTGTGTCCAGATCGGTTAGTAAACGGCAACAATGCCATAGGACCATGATTGGTTAAACGCTCAAACGCCCTGTTCTGATGTTTTTGTGAAGTGATGAGGTTACAAACTAAGGCCGTGCGATCATATGACTTCACTTCAGTGGCTAGCTTCAACTGGGTTCTTATCGGCGATTGAACCCCATCAGCACCCACCATTAATTGAGCAGCCATGGTTTTTACTGAATCACCATTCGCTACAGAAAGATTCACATGTCGATCAGTTTGTTGAAATTCATGTAATTGAGCTGGTTGTAAAAAATCAATCATCTTTTGTCGCTTAACAGCATCAAACAATAACTTGGCCAATGTTTTGGCCGCAACCACATGACCCAATTGCGAGACTTTCAGTTCATCTTTATCAAATTGCACCAACCCAAACCGGCCTTGATTAGATACATGAACGTGATTAATTGGAGTGGTATGTGGCTCTATTTCTGACCATAAACCTAAATCTTGCCAAAATAACTTTGATGCAGGATTAATAACCAAAGTGCGATCATCGAACTGTTCACTAAAATCATCAGATGCTGGCATGGCTTCAAGCAAGACAGAATTGATATCGTGCTGAGCCAATGACAGTGCCAAGGCCATACCAACCATACCCCCACCTACTATGGCTACTTCAGCGTTTAATTCAGAGTTAAGCATTACCCTGCTTGGCATCTTGTTTGGCCAAGTCACTGCGTTGAATGCCGATTTTTTCAAAATAATCTGCACCCACATCGGTCACATATTCGTTGGAAAAACAGGAAGAATCGAATCGATCAATTTTAGGATTACCTTCAAGACAGGCAGACTCTAAATCTTCTAATGTTTGGTAAATCAATCGATCAGCGCCTAATATTTCGCAAATTTCATCTTCTGTTCTGTTATGTGCGACCAATTCTTCAGCAACTGGCATATCAATCCCATAGACATTCGGGAACCTAACAGGTGGCGCTGCTGAAGCGAAAAACACCTTTTTAGCACCTGCTTCTCTCGCCATTTGTATGATCTGTTTCGAAGTAGTTCCTCGCACAATTGAATCATCAATCAACAAAACATTTTTATTGCGAAACTCTAATTCAACTGCGTTGAGCTTTTGTCGCACAGATTTAACCCTTTGATCTTGACCCGGCATGATAAAAGTACGACCAATGTAACGATTCTTGATAAACCCTTCCCGAAACTTAACATCTAAAGAATAAGCCAAGGGAATGGCACTGGTGCGTGAAGATTCTGGAATCGGAATGACCACGTCAATTTGTTCATCAGCCCAACGAGTTTTGATTTGGTCCGCTAATTTTTCACCCATTCGTAAACGCGCTTTATAGACCGAAACATCATCAATCATCGAATCAGGACGAGCAAAATAGACATATTCAAACACACAAGGTGACAGTTGAGTGTTCGCTGCACATTGTTTTCTGTGTAGCTGTCGATCTTCAGTTATGATTATAGCTTCACCGGGTGCCACATCGCCTAACAAGTCAAAATCATGTTGGTCCAAAGCAATACTTTCAGATGCCACCATAAATTCATCTTTTGATCCGACAGTTTTTCTGACCCCATAAACCAATGGCCTGATACCATTAGGGTCTCGAAAGGCCACTATGCCATAGCCAGGTATGATCAGCACATTGGCATACGCGCCTTGACAACGTTTGTGTACTCTGGAAACCGCATGAAATATCGCCTCAGGTGTAATCATCAATCCCGATGCGTTTTGTAGCTCGTGGGCAAAAACATTCAAAATAACTTCAGAATCTGACTGGGTATTGATGTGTCTGCGGTCTTCAGCAAACAATTCCCTTTTCAATTGATCTGCATTGTGTAAATTACCATTGTGAGCCAAAGCGATTCCGAAGGGTGAATTCACGTAAAATGGCTGTGCTTCTTCCAGGTCGCTGGATCCTGCAGTTGGATATCTGACGTGGCCAATACCGGCATGACCCTTGAGCTTTTGAGCGCTTTCAGATCGGAATACATCACTGACCAAACCATTGTTTTTAACCAACTCCAACTTCCTGCCTTCACAAGTCGCAATACCAGCAGCATCCTGACCTCGGTGTTGTAAAATGGTTAAACATTCATAAATGGTTGAGGCCACATCGTGGTTTCCAATCATTCCAACTATTCCACACATTACTGTTCAGTTTCCGGTTCGGGTGTTTGATTATCTGCCTCATCAGCATCAGATTTATTTGAGGCAGGTTCTTCACCATCTGTTTGAGTGTTGTCATCTTGCTGTGCTGGATTCAGTGTTTTTTGTAACTGATCCGGATCGATGAAAGAAAAATACTCTGCCAAACCTTCAGGCATTTGTTGTTTAACCCAGCCAGCTAGTTTTGCAAACTGAGGTGTTAATTTAGACTCTGTCCACCATGGGTCTTTTGAAAATGGTGTTGCTTGCAGGAACAAGACCAAAGCGGTTACAGCAACCACACCACGACCTAAACCAAAGAACATACCAAAGAACCGATCGGTCGCACCCAATCCAGTTTTGGTGATCATTTTTCCCACCAAATAATTAATCATGCCACCAATAATCAAAGCGGCTAAAAACAAGGCCACGAAGGCAATCAAATGTCTTGCTGATGGAAGCTCAATAAAAGATTTCAGCCAATTAGCGCCTTTATCTACAAATGTCCAGGCCAACCAAAAAGCCCCAACCCATATCAATAATGACAACACTTCTCGAATCAATCCCCTGAATAAACTGACGATGATCGATAAAGTCAAAATACCCAATATGGTCAGATCAAACCAGTTCATATTTAATCAACAATGGTCCCCAATTCATGGTTTTTAATCAATCCATCTAAACTGAGTTTTTGCTTAATATCACCTTTGGTTTTTTCGGCATCTATTTTTTCCATCAACGGTCCAATCCGCAATCTGTACAACATAACCCCTTTACTGTTAGTAATCACATCAACAAAACCTGTAAAACCTGCTGCTTTAACTTTATTACGTAGTTCAATTGCATTTTTCTTGGTAGAAAAACTACCTAACTGAACCACCCAACCCATTTGGCCTTGGCTCGCTATTTGTGACACTTCATTGGCATCTAATGTAACCACTTTAGGTGTGCCAATATTTAATTTCAGTTTATCAACCGCTGAGACATAATTTTTGGCATTGTTCTCATCTTGGTACAACTCTTGTGACCAAACTCGATACAGCTTTAACCCTGGGTTAAACTCAACAATGGTTTTGATCTGTTTTTGTAACAAAGTACTTTTGACTTTTTCGGCATTACCCTGCTGTGAGAAACTGCCTAACTTAACACGGTATACTTGTTTCAGCGCGGCCAAGTTTCCAGGTTTAATTGCTTCAATTACTGGCACAACCTCAACCTTTGGTTCAACCTCTTTTTCAGTTATCTCAGGCTCAACTTGGGATTCAGTCTGTTCACCGGTGATGGTGTTTATTTCAGGTTGTGACTCGAGCACTGCAACTTCAACGGTTTCCTTACTTGGCACCTTTGTCTCAGTTACAGGTAATATGGGTTCATTGGCAGCATCTTTTTCTATCAACTGAAGCTGTTCGTTATTCACTACTAACTCAGCTTCACTCGGAGGCATGTCATTGGTTTCTGAAACCGGCTTATCTAATTCAAACTTTTTAACTTCTAAATTATTTTCACCCACTTCAGGAATACTGATACTGATATTCTGGTTATTTTTTTGCTCAACTGCTCCATCAAATAACATGGGCACAAAAATGATGGCCAAAGCAATGATGACTGAAGCCCCGATTAAGCGTTGTTTTAATTCTTGGTCCATTGATTATCCATTGATTATTCTATCTGAGGTCTCAGACAGTTAACTCTGAGTTCAAAAAAGTAACTAATTCATCAAAGGACATTTGTTTTTGTCCAAATGACCTGTCTTGCAGTGCTTTAATTGAATAAAGCTGTTTATCCAGCTCTTCTTCACCTAATATTATAGCGAACTTAGCGCCTGATTTATCGGCTTTTTTAAATTGTGACTTGAAAGAGCCTTGTCCCATATTGACCATCATATTCAACCCAGGAACCGCATCACGAATCATTTCAGCTGATTGAGCCACTTGATGCTTTGAGACCATTTTATCTGAGATTAAGAAAACCTGAGATTGTGGCCCGACTTCCCACAAGTTGTGATCTAAAATCAATTCAACCAAACGATCCACCCCCATAGCAAAACCTGTAGCAGGTGTTGGTTTGCCGCCTTGCATCTCAACCAAACGGTCATACCTTCCACCAGCACATATGGTGCCTTGAGCACCTAAATCATCGGTAATCCACTCAAATACGTTATGTGTGTAATAGTCCAAACCCCTGACTAACTTTGGGTTGATTTCATAGGCTAAACCACAAGCATCAAGGATGTCACACAAACCTTTAAAATGTGCTTTTGAGGCATCACTCAAATAATCTTCTATCAATGGTGCATTGTCTATCATTGCTTGCATCTTTGGATTTTTTGAGTCCAAAATTCGTAAAGGATTACTGTGAAGCCTTCTTTTTGCTTCTTCATCCAATACATCGTTGTGCTGTTCAAAATAGCTGATCAATACATCTCGATAAGCAGTCCTGCAGGCTGCTGTTCCCAACGTATTCAGCTCTAAACGTACATTTTCAATGCCAAGTTGTTGCCACATTTTATGAGTCATCAACAAAAGTTCAGCATCCACATCCGGCCCATCAAAACCAAATACCTCTACACCCACCTGAGAAAATTGTCGATTTCTGCCCTTTTGTGGTTTTTCATACCTGAACATAGGGCAGTTATACCAAAGTTTCTGTGGGTCATTAAAGATCAATCCATTTTGCAGCACAGCTCGAACCGTAGATGCTGTTCCTTCTGGGCGCATACTGACTGAATCTCCTTTGCGAGTTTCAAATGTAAACATTTCTTTTTCAACCACATCGGTTACTTCACCAATTGCGGAATGAAACAGTGCTGTTTTTTCTAGTATGGGGAAACGAATTTCTTGATAACCGTATTGATTTAATACAGAGGTGACGATTTTTTCTAGCTTTTGCCAAACCCAAACTTGTTCAGGTGTGACATCATACATGCCTTTCAGTCGATTAATTTTTTGGCTCAAAATTCAGCTCTTGCAAAAAGGTTTATTTTATACGAGCCAAGCTTATAGATACAGTATCTTATTCATGTATAAATGACTGTTTATTTGATTTAAGAACTGGGTTCCAATGGCCACTTAAAATCAGCAACGTCTTGACGTGTCATAGGTTCCAACTCAATGCTGTCATTATTGATTGACAATTGCATTTTTGTGGCATTACCAATCCTGAAATGAACGGGCTCATCCACTGTGATTTCTCTCAAGCCTGGACCTAACAAATCTTGTACCACCAATTCACCATCTAAAGTTTTGATCGAAACCCACGCCTGTTCTTCAAACTTCATCATGATGGCGTATTTGGCAGTTTTATTCTCTTCGCTAGCAACAACAGAGGTATCTGAACTAGCTTCTGTGTCACTGGCCATTAACTGCTTAGGCACTTGTTCACCCTCTTCCCCTTCATTGGGTGATTCAGTTTCAACTTGATCAATGCCTGAATCATTGGTGCTGTCTTCGTCTGCTGTTAATACAGGCGTTTCCACGACTGACTCATCTGTAGTCAAAGCGTTACTGGGTTGTTCCAAATTATTTAAATTCGGCCCGCTGACTTGGGGTATCAGTGATGAGTAAGTGATTTTCTTTTTACCGTCCACATCATTTTCACTTTCGCTGATCATGATATCTTGATTGGTTTGTGGAACACTGGGCTGTGACCATTTATCCCAAACAAAATAGAAGCTCATGCACAACATCCCTAACAAACCGGTACCGATGGCATAACGACCTAAATGATTAGACTGTCGTCGTACATGTGACAGTGGACTACCGCCCATCGCGTTAGATGTTTTTAATTCTTGATGAGTTAAATACTGTACAGGGATTTGTGCCAAGATTGAACTGGGCTCTATACCCACAACCTTGCAATAATTAGTGATGTGTCCTCGTACAAAAGTAGACGCACCCAGTTTTTCAAATTCTCCTGCTTCAATTCTACCAATAAGGTCTCTACTCACCTTCATGCTATCAGCAACTAACTGCACACTGAGTTGCTGCTTTTCTCGGTAACTTTTAAGTTGGCTCAACTCTAAAGTTTCTGTATTTTCTGTTTGATTATTCATTGTTTAATTAAGTGTTTGTTATGATTTTTTTATTTTTCTTAATTGCGCCAAATACTGATTGGCTGCTCGATCGTTGCCCATCTTCTTTTCAACTTGATAAGCCACTTTCAAAACCCTCTCGTCTAAATCCATTAAACCTTCTAACCTTTGTATGAAAGCTCGGGCTTTCATACTATCGCCTTTACCGGCAGAAACTATGACCATATTGTAAAGGGAAATTACCATATTCGGATTGCTTGCCAAAGCTTCTCTGAAATGGCTTTCAGCTTTTTGTGGCTGATCTGCTTTCATCAAGCAGACACCAGCATTCTCATGCACAGTTTCTGGCGTTCTATAAAACGGGTTCGCCAAAGTTTTATTGTAATATTCCACTGCTTCTAGATACTCACCGCTTTGACATAAAAAAGTACCATAATTATTCAGTATAACTGGGTCATTGGGCGCATACTTAACTGATAACTTGTAATGCCTGGCGGCATCGACATCTGCGTTCATCGCCGAATAAACCGTTGCAATGCCTGAATGAGCAATGGCAAGCTTAGGATTATGTCCTAAAGCCCGTTTAAATTTTTCTAAAGCGATATTATAATTTTCATACTTTTCTATACCTTGACTACCACGCTCAAAGTAAGCAACGCCCATTTTGACATTCAACATGGCCGGAGAATTATCAGGCTCAACTTGTGAATCTGTGTCTTGGTATCTTTTATTAGCTCCACCAGTTTGACCACAAGCTACCAATACACTCAACGTCATCATAACCAAAATATTTTTCACGCCACCACCTCTAATTGTAATTTACGCAGTTCGGCTGAGCGGCG
>CALDFB010000105.1 GCA_937942365.1 uncultured Marinicella sp.
TTTAAGGCGTATATCTGGTATCGTTCTGGTTCGGTCAGTTGTTTATAGCTCATAATACATTTTCCTTTGGTAGAGAAAAATCGTTAACTATAACAGCTGATCGACTTCCTCTGGAAATTGCACTTATTATCCGAATCTAAGGTTTATTTATGCTTTATAATGTTATTTTTTACTTGTTCCTACGCGCCAGCGTGATAATGCATGGGCATGATAGCCTATCAAATTAAAATAGATTCCTGATTTCGCATACCGACTCGTCTGGAATGAAGATGTTAGAACATAACGCAATATGAGTCAAAAACATTAAACTACAGATAAACTATTTTGATCAAATTTCATTATACTGCATTGTCAAAAACCACCGTAATTCCAACCCAGCCTCAAGCGAGTAGCAAGAATCTTTGTTTAATTCACCCCATCAAAACAGCATTCAAGTCATAAAAACCAACGGGTTTACCGTTGATCCATTTGGCGGCGTCTAAAGCCCCTTGAGCGAATATAGTCGGGTCATGCGACTCATGTTTCAAGGAAATGGTTTCATCAGCTAAACGACAAGTGACTTCATGAGTTCCAGGTATTTCTCCTTCACGAATCGCATGGATATTTATGTCGCCCAATTTAAATGACGACTCTGATGTTTTGGTCATGCTGCTCTTAGGTTCGATGGCTTGTGCCAATGAAATGGCTGTGCCAGAGGGTGCATCTTTTTTATGAATATGATGCGTTTCAGTGATGCTGAACTGGCCTTTGGGATTGGTCTGTTTCACCACTTGAAGTAAATTTTTTAGAATTTGGATGTTCAGTGAAAAATTAGACGTCCACATCACCGGAATGTATTTAGATGCCTGACCGATGCGATCAAAGCTGTCTTGATTTAAGCCGGTGGTGCCACTGACTAAAGCAGTTTGTTGTAACACACAATAATCTACCAATTCATCAAAACCTTCAGGTTGAGCAAAATCAATCACCACATCAGCCTGAACTTCTGCCAAGGTATCAACTGCCAGAATACCCGTTGCATTGCTTTGAATCAAATCACCTAAGTCTCGTCCTAAGTGTTTGCTGCCTGGAGAAGCCAAACCAGCAACCAACTCAAATGTTGGGTTTGCCAGCACTAATTTCAACAAGCGCTGTCCAATTCGGCCTGAAACGCCTGATATAATCACTTTAATGGGTTTCGTCATATTTTTTCAACTGTACGCATTCAATTTATAAATATATTTAATTACTTGTCCATCCAATTCGGCCAAAGGCCAATAGAGGGCCTTGGAATGTAAAACATCTGGTTTAAAAAGCACATCAATCCAGATCAACCAGATCCTTCAACTTTGCTTCGCTGCGTTCAGGATGACACTTTTTTAGTCTTTCAACCAGTCATTTTATCTAAAAACGACTTCACATTATCAAACCAACCTTTGCGTTTCGGGTTGTTTTTATCACCAGCCTCTTGAATGGTCTCAGCCAGTTTTTCAAGTAACTCTTTTTGTTCTGAAGAAAGATTAACAGGTGTTTCAACACTGACCTTACAGTACAAATCACCAGTACTGTGTGATCGTACAGATTTCACACCTTTACCACGCAGTCTGAATTGTTTACCAGATTGTGTTTCGCTAGGTACTTTCAATTTCACTTCGCCAGATAAGGTGGGCACCTTGATCTCACCACCTAAACAAGCCGTGGTGAATTCAATCGGCATTTCACAAAACAGTGAATCCCCTTCCCTGACAAAAATATCGTGTGGTAAAACTTGAATATCCACATATAAATCACCAGCAGGACCGCCTTTGGGTCCAGCCTCTCCTTTACCAGATAAACGAATGCGATCACCCTGATCCACACCGGCGGGAATTTTTACATTCAACTTGCGGCTTTCTTGTTTACGGCCCTGGCCACCACAAGAACCACAAGGGTTACTGGTGATGGTTCCTTGACCACGACAATCTGGACAAGCTTGTTGTACCGAAAACATACCCTGCTGCATCCTGACCTGACCAATGCCATTACAGGTTTGACAAGATGTGGTCTTACCATCTTTAGAGCCAGAACCATTACAAGGGTCACAGGCCACCATGGTTGGAATTTTGATCTCTTTGTTAACACCATTAATGGCATCTTCCAAATCAACACTCATTTCAATTTGTACATCACGGCCACGTTGTGGACCAGCTGAACGCGCACCACCTCTCCTGCCACCACCGCCAAATATATCACTGAATATATCACCAAAAATATCACCCACGTCACCTTGGAAACCGCCGCCATGTCCTGGACCACCGGCCTGACCACTGACTGCATCAAAACCATATTGATCATAGGTCTGACGTTTTTGTTCATCTTTCAGGATTTCATACGCCATTTGCGCTTCTTTAAACTTATCCTGCGCGGTAGGGTCATCGGCATTTCTATCTGGATGGAATTTCATTGCGGTGCGTTTAAAAGCTTTCTTGATCTCAGCTTGGGTGGCTGATTTTTGAATGCCTAAAATTGCGTATAGATCTTTTTGTGCCATGGTTCTTTTATATTCTGTACTAAAAAACTTAAAAAGCCGCCTTGTGAGTTAACTCAAGGCGGCATATCAAAAAACTCAGTTTACTTGATGATGCAAACTATGAATTGTTTACTTTTTCTCGTCGTCGTTGACTTCTTCAAACTCAGCATCAACCACATCATCGTCGCCTGGTGAAGCTTCAGCACCTTCAGCCGCTGCTTCACCTTGTTGTGCTTGGGTGGCTTGAGCCACTTTTTGCATCACTGGTTGAGTGGCAGCTTGTAAAGCTTCAACGGCTGAATCAATCGCTGACTTATCATCGCCTTTCGCCACTTTTTCTACTTCTTCTACTGCCGCTTCAATGGCTGATTTCTCACCCTCATCAATGATCTCTTTATGCTCATCTAACATTTGTTTGGCAGTATGAGTCATTGCATCAGCACCATTTCTGGCTTGTGACAACTCTTTAAATTCTTTGTCTTTATCAGCATTCAACTCAGCGTCTTTAATCATGTTCTCAATTTCTTCATCTGATAAACCTGAACCTGATTTAATTTCAATGCGTTGTTCTTTACCGGTTGCTTTGTCTTTGGCCGAAACATGAATGATGCCGTTGGCATCAATATCAAATGCCACTTCAATCTGAGGCATGCCACGAGGCGCGGCTGCAATACCTTCTAAGTTAAACTGACCCAATGATTTATTGGCATGAGCCACTTCACGTTCACCTTGTAATACATGAACAGTTACTGCAGATTGATTGTCCTCAGCGGTTGAGAAAACCTGCGATGCCTTGGTAGGAATCGTGGTGTTTTTCTCGATCAATTTGGTCATCACTCCACCCATGGTTTCGATACCCAACGACAAAGGTGTCACGTCCAATAATAAGACGTCTTTCACATCTCCAGATAAAACGCCACCTTGAACAGCTGCACCCATAGCAACGGCTTCATCAGGGTTGACGTCTTTTCGTGGTTTTTTTCCGAAAGTTTGTTCTACGATGGTTTGTACAGCTGGCATACGTGTTTGACCACCAACCAGTATCACATCAGAAATTTCGCCCAATGAAACTCCAGCGTCTTTGATCGCTGTCTCACAAGGAGCCACAGTTCTTTTCACCAGTTCTTCAACCAATGACTCAAGTTTAGAACGAGTAATTTTAACGTTCATATGCTTAGGGCCTGAGGCATCGGCTGTGATGTACGGCAAGTTAACCTCAGTTTGATCCAAAGTTGACAACTCAATCTTGGCTTTTTCGGCGGCTTCTTTTAGACGCTGTAAAGCCAAAGGATCATTTTTCAAATCGACGCCTTGGTCTTTTTTGAACTCATCAACCAAATAATCCATCACGCGGTTATCAAAATCTTCACCGCCTAAGAATGTGTCACCATTGGTCGCCAATACTTCAAACTGTTGCTCACCATCAATGTCAGCAATTTCAATGATTGAAATATCAAATGTTCCACCACCTAAGTCATAAACTGCGATGGTGCGATCACCACCTTTTTTATCCATACCATAGGCCAAAGCGGCTGCAGTTGGCTCGTTAATGATACGTTTAACTTCCAAGCCAGCAATTTTTCCAGCATCTTTGGTGGCTTGTCGCTGTGAATCGTTAAAATAAGCAGGCACGGTAATTACAGCTTCGCTAACCTCGTGGCCTAAAAATTCTTCGGCAGCTTTTTTTAATTTCTGCAAGACCATGGCTGAGATTTCTTGCGGCGTATATTTTTTACCATCGATTTC
>CALDFB010000106.1 GCA_937942365.1 uncultured Marinicella sp.
AGAGCCTTATAGAGTATATACTTTCCTCAATGGTGTTCCGAATATACAAAAACATCAAAACAAGTTTTTTTACTCTTCTACTGAAAATATAAAGTCACACCCTATTAAACTAAACTTGCTGGCTGACATGGCTGCATTTTCAGCAGAAAGTGATGAAGATTATTTGATGTTCATAGATGGCGATGCTTTTCCAATCAATTCAATCACTGATTTTAAAGAACGTGTTTTTGACCAACACAAGTTAGCAGCCGTTCAAAGACTGGAAAACAATGGTGACTTACAGCCCCACCCATGCTTTTGTATGACAACAGTTGGCTTCTGGAAAGAAATCAAAGGTGACTGGAAAGCCGGTGGTGTTAAATGGCTAGATAAGTTTGGCAATGAAGTGTGGGATGTGGGTGGCCAAATGCTGAAAATCATGAATGATTTAAAAGTGGATTGGTACAAATTAAACAGATCCAACAGTCACAAGTTACATCCACTGTTATTTGGGGTTTACGAAGACTTGATATACCATCATGGTGCTGCTTTTAGGAATCCAGGTACTCGAATTGACAGAAATCAAGTTGAAAACTTTGAAGATCGATTGCGCCGTTTCAGAAAAGCCAAAAAAATCATGCCACGTTGGTTGGCCAGAAAATTATTTTTACCGATGAAATACCAAGTACAAAAAAATGCTGAAAACAGCAAAAAAGTTTATCAGCTCATCGAAAAGGATCCCCAATTTTACAAATCACTCGATCAATTATGACTGAAGTTATCATCATATTGGGAATGCACCGCAGTGGCACCAGCTGTCTGGCTGGCTGCTTAAAATCATTCGGATTAAATTTAGGCACCGTATCAGATTACAACACCTACAATAAAAAAGGCAATCAAGAGAACAAGAAGGTGTTTAAGTTGAATGAATCCATTTTGAATGACCACGCAGGTAGTTGGAATGCACCGCCAAAAGCACCTCTTAATTTAACCCAACAATCAATGCAGGCGATCAAGGACATCATTGCCCAGTATCATCAAGGTGAAAAACCATGGGGCATCAAAGATCCCAGGATGCTTATGACTTATGAGCTCTGGGCGCCCCATCTACCTCCTCACAGTTTGGTTGGTACTTTCAGACACCCCTTGGCTGTTGCGGAGTCGTTGTTTGCCAGAGATGCATTTCCGATCCCCAAAGAACAAGGCCTACAAATGTGGTTAACTTATAACAAAAAATTAATCGATATACATAAAAAAACCAGTTTTAATTTGATTAACTTTGACTTGCCCAAAGATGAATACATCGCAAAAATACAGCATATGGCCGAAAACCTACAGTTAAACCAAAACAGCGGTGAGGTGTTTTTTGAGTCCACTTTAAGAAACCAAGATTCATATACTTTTGAGGACTGCCCAGATGACTTCAAACCCACTTACCAAAAACTGTTGGAATTAACCTGATGTCAGACTTACATATAAAGAAAGTTTTGTTCTATCAACATTTTGGTAAAAAAGGTGTGGTTCGTGGCGCTCATCACAAAACGTTTGACTTTTATCATCACATCAAAGCTTTCACTGACTATGAACCTCATATTTTCTTTGATAAGGACTCTTTGTGGGACGTAGACATTCCTTGGTTCCATTTGTTTGATTCCATGCCGACTTTAAATCAGTTAGACTTTGAGCCAGACATCCTGTTTTTGAACTCGGGCAAAGATTGGATTAAATACACAAAAAATCGTTCCATTCCAGATGATGTGCCGATCGTTTCTCCGGTGAACAATTTTAGGGCGGTTAAACCTGGTCATAAATCTTTTGATTTTTTGCTGACCAAAGCGATCAGACTATGTCCCAGTCAGGAACTCTATGAAGCCACAGTTAACCACCCAAACACCAATGGTAAGACCATATACCTGCCTAATGGTGTGGGTATCACCGATGAAGCAGAAAAATTACAATCAAATAAAAAATTCGACCTGCTTATAGTGGGTAATAAAAACCCATCCTTGGCCCAAGAGATAAATCAACAAATTAAACACCTGAATTTAGCTGTGGAAGTGATTGATGGCTGGATTTCTAAAGAAACCTTTCAAAACAAACTGGCCGAAAGTCGCATTTCAATGCACTTACCTAAAATGGTAGAAGAACATTACATCCCTGGGGTTGAAGCCATGATGCTTGATTCTTTAGTCATCATTCCGGATTGTGTTGGTAACCGTTCTTATTCTCAGCACATGGAAACTTGTTTCGTTACCACTTATGATTTGTCTGGTATGTTGGAGGCACTAAATCAAGTATTGGCCATGGATGAAATAACCAGAGCAAAGCTGCGCTCAAACGCTGCTGAACACGCTAAAATGTTCCGCCTAGAACATGAAAGTAAAACCCTGCTTGAGGTTTTAAACAGCACGGCAAGCATGTGGCAAACTCATTGAAGCATTACCTGACAATAACGCAACAGCCAATGATAAGCTCGCCATGAACCCTGTTTATATCTTCACCCATATACCAAAAACGGCGGGTACTTCCCTGCGCTACCATTTTCAAAAATACCTCAAAGACCAAACCACATTCATTCACCTCGCCAACAAGGGGCATAAAATGGCAAAAGCACAAGGCTTACTGCCTTTCGCTGAACGCACTGAAGAACAAAGGCATCAAGCCCAAGTCATTCTAGGTCATGATGTTAACATCCATACCGCCCAACTCGTTCCAGCTAAACAAACTTTTCAGCTGGTGTACTTTCGTGACCCGATCGCCTGGGAAATATCCAGATACAACCAATATGCCAATGCTCGACGGTTCCGCGAACTGAAACCATTACCCTATATTGATTGGACCATCCATGAAAAAGTGCGCAGCCAGTTTGATTGGTTTTTAACCAACTACTGCCTAGAAAAAAATATACCGAAAGACAGTGACGAAAAACTGGAATTAATATCACATCACTTGGACCAAATGCAGCATGTTGGTTTTGTCGATCAGATCGACCATGACATGAAACCGATATTTGCAACACTGAATATACCGACTCAAATGCAGGCAGAAAATGTCACCGGTCGGTTTAAAAAGATCGATATTTTTAATGAAAACCCATCTAATCAGAATACTGTGGTCGATAACTGCATCACAGAAAATCAATTTTTTTTAAAAATAATAAAAAAATATGACCGAAAACTAAAATGATGTCGTTATAATCAATATACAAAATTTAATACGAGGAAATAAAATGAAATTAAAACGTACTATTCTTGCTGTTTCAGCAACTTTATTTGGATCAGCTGCTTTAGCTGGCACTTGTGGCCCAAGCAACACTGATGCATGGACTTCAACCAATAACCCAGCCAATCTTCTAAATATTACTGCTGATGCTGCTATGGGCACTTCTGATTGTGGTATGGCTGTAACAACAGCTGCTCAACCTGGTGGACAAGCTACAAAGCATTTTGTGCAAGACTCTAGCCCAGTTGATGAGTCGCGTTACCGCATGGCTGTTTGTTTCGATCCGAATGGTGTAATTCTAAATACTGGTGGTGCAAACAGACGACTCAAAGTTTTTAACGCACAATGTGCTGCCGATGCTTCTTGTGCAAATTCAGATATTGTACAAATCAAATTGGAAAATGATGCCACTGATGGTTTAAGATTTGATATGTTTGTTCGTGATGTGGGTGCCAATGGCGCCAACAAGAACCGTAACTTCATCCCATTAACAGGTGACCCAGTACATATTCAGTATGATTTGGACTTAGCGAATGGCACGTTCAAAATGTGGTTGGATGCCACAGCTGAAACTGACACACCTGTTTTAGATCTGACTATAGACTCTTCATTGTGGAACGGTGTTGATCGTTTCAGAATAGGTTCTACTGATCGCAGTGGTAACGTTCCAGCTGGCCAAGACATCTACTTTGATGAGTTCGAAAGCAGAAGATCTACTTTCATTCCTTTCGTAGATTGTGGTGCATAAGTAACACTTCTTCTTTAAGTAAAAGCTCCGCTCAGCGGGGCTTTTTTTTTGCAGATAAAATAATTATATTACATATGGCATGAACAACAAGCAGCTGAAACCAACGATCTTAGGTATCAACCACCTGATATCCGGCATCCCGAGGTCTGGAACAACTTTGCTGACTTCTACTTTATCAAGCAGTTCACAGGTTGTTGTTTTCAGTGAGCCCGAATGGCTCAAAACCCTCAGAACTAAGGCACACGATGCAACATCTTTCACTCAACAGTTGACTCACCAGATTGCCGAACTAAGAGTATCCGTCGAAAAAAAGCATGCAATACAGCTCAAATCCAGTCACTTTCAAAAAGGCCAACCAGCAAATTATTACATCCGAGGCGAGCAAGGAAAAATAATCAGTGACAAATCTGAATACAGCACACTACTTGATCCTGGGTTATACAAAGCCCCTTTTATTATTAAATCAAATGCACAGTTTACGGCTTGTTTAAAGCAGTTAATTGACACCAGGGCTTTCAAGATACACTGCATCATCCGAAACCCTGTGGCTGTGGTGATGTCCTGGCGTTCTTTAGACATCCCTGTCAGTCATGGCAACATGAAGATCGCTGAAAAGTACAGCCCTGAGTATTTAAGTTTTATCAAGCCAGCCAAAACCTTGCTTGAAAAACAGGTCTTGATGGTAGATTGGTATTTTTCAGAGTTTCACAAGTACCAAAGTGAAGCTCATATCATCAAATATGAAAACATGCTTAATAACATGGAACAACTTCTGCAAGAACAGTTTCATATTGATGATGCCAAACTTCCCAAAACCAGGAACCAAAATAAAAGTAAACACTATGATTTATCAGAAGCCAATGAAATCAAAGCCTGTTTTCTTAGTCTAGGTGTCCATTACAAATACTATTACCCTACTTTATAATAGTGCTAACGAAACTAATGTAACCTAACTTCATGCGAATAAATAAATCCATAGATTTCTTGATAGTCGGTGCTCAAAAAGCTGGGACCTCAGCTTTAGACCAGTATTTTAGAAATCACCCAGAAATCAACATGGGCCGCAGAAAAGAAATTCACTTTTTTGATAATGAGAAACTATTCAAAAACTCAACAGTAAATTACGATAAATACCATGACTTTTTCGATTGGTCAGATCCCAATATTTTACTAGGCGAATGCACTCCCAACTACATGTATTGGGAACCATCAATGCGCAGGGTTTTTGAATATAAACCACAAATAAAAATCATCGCCTGTTTAAGAAACCCTGTTGATCGAGCCTTTTCTAGCTGGAGTATGGAAAAAAGCCGCAACAACGAGTTTCTGTCTTTTTCAGCAGCATTAAGTAAAGAGGCCCAGAGGTATCGAAGCCGATTACCGCTTCAAAACAGAAACCACTCTTATGTAGATCGAGGGTTCTATTCTGAACAAGTTCGCAGAATTTGGCGTTACTTTCCAGTTGAACAAACTTTGTTTATAAAATATGACGACCTGCTGAACCAGAGAACAGATATCCTGCAAAAAATTTCAAGTTTTCTGAATATCAGTGAATTTCCCAATAAAGAATTCATTAATGTGAATCCAACCCAATACCAATCAGACATTGATGAGCAAGATCGCAAAAATTTAATTGAAATATTCCAACATGAAATTAGGCAGCTTGAACTGATGTTAGGCTGGGACTGTTCCTCTTGGTTAATTCAAAAAACTTAATGATTGATTTAATCAACAACCCTTCTTTTCAAACATAACCATTTGTTGTGCCCTAGGGTGTTCCCACGCACCAATCAGTACTGCAGATAAGCCACACTTTGATGCCATATCATTGACTTCTTCGAACGAATAATGAAAAGGGTCTTGATCAAAATGGGTGGTGATGTCACCCGGCTGGTGTCTAAGCGGGTTGAGCTCAAGTGACTTTTGGCTGATAAAAAATGTAGAAAAATATTTCCCTTCCTGGGTTAAATTTTCCGCAACACGTTTTAAGCACCTCAGAATAATATTGGATGGTAGGTGGGTGAATACTGATATTGAAATCATATAATCAAACTTGACACCAAACTTGCCCAGATCGAAGCCACTGTTGAGCAATAAATTTGGTGTTTTTGACTCAAGATTGGCTGTTTTTATCTCCCATTCAGCTGCAGATAATAAAGACTCATTGATATCAATGCCGTAATAATTTCCTTTATTTAAATACGGAATAAACTTAACTCCTCCCCTTAAACAACCACAACCTATATCTAACAACTTATGGCCTGGCTTTAACCCCTGAGCTTTCATAAAATCAAATTGCAACTGACCCAGCACTTCCCAAAAGCCACCCACTTTTCCACGATGAGCTTTTCGTTCGATTTCTTCTTTGGTCAACTGTACGTCATAGTTATTGACCCCTGTTATGATGGATTTATTATTCACGTTAAGCCCTCGTCAAACTGATGATTAAATTTTATTTTTCTGTGGATGGGTCTGGTCTTTTTGCCCACAAGCAAATCTAAACCTGTACCAAAATCCACTGCCACACCACCTCTTTCTTTAACACGATGACAATACAACTCGGCCCAAGGCCCAGCACCAATTAATACCAGCACTCCAGACAGGTCTTCAGGTAACTTTGCTGAAACTTGATCCAAAAAATAAGGTGTATTATAAATCAATGGGCGTTGGCTCTCGTCCAAACTAATATGTTTAACTTTGATATTTTGATATTTATTAGATAAAACCTCTGCCGATTTTGGTTGATTATTTATGACTATAATTTTCAATTTTTCTAATTCACTAAATAGGCAGTTTAAGTGTTCAATTATTGAAAAATAACAATGAGCAGAAACAACTAAATTGTTATTCAAAGTTTTTCTTTCAGACATTTTCAGCATGTAATCAAGCCCCCTCCAATGCCCTACCATACCCCGCAAGTTGATTCCATTATTACTTAAAAACTGTTCTGCGGTAACAGGCTTAAACCGCCAAACTCCCAACAAGCCTAAAATATCAGCACTTAAAACAGAATCAAACATCATCCCTGCTAATTTATTTAATGCATGATCAGAAACATTAAAAGAGTGAGCCCTTTTGTTTACTGATTGTTCTGCCACAAGGTAATTGAGATTCGGAGTATTTGGGTAAGCCAAATATGTCAACAGATTAACCTCCCCATCTCCCAACCTGATCAGTGAAAAGGGTGTTTTCTCTTTTAAAGCTTCTTTTATCAGCTTAACCACTTTCAAATCAAAAGGGTCTGGGATGACCTCAGAACAATACTTTGTATATTTTTGGTTAATGTAATTAACATCAAAATATTCAGGACGACTTAATACACCCTCTCTAAACAAAGCAATTTCTTGTTTTGGAACTTCACTT
>CALDFB010000107.1 GCA_937942365.1 uncultured Marinicella sp.
TGGCGACTGTCCTGCATTAGTTCCTGAGCCCAATGATTCTCATTAATAAGGAGCCAGTAATTCTCTGAATTTGTAATCATTAAAGTCATGAATCAATTCTGGTTTCTTTAACTCATGTGTATTTTTTATGATCAATTTACACAACTTACCAGATTCGGCATACATAATGGCACCATCCATCCATTCAGCCCACTCCCAGTCTGGTTGTGAAATTGTGTCACCATGCTTATTGACCAATTCATGTTCATCCCAATAACAACCTTTACCAACTGGACTACCTACTTCTTCATGACAAACTTTTCTTAATACCCAATCCCTTGTGACACCCTTCTCAAATATAGCATTGGTTTTCCATTTGCCTGTTTGAGCCCTATCAATTAATTTCCAGCCATCTCTTTGCAACCTGTTGTAGTAGACATGCGGGCACTCACCACCAAAATTATCTTTCGGTTGATAGTCACCATTTCTTTTGACCAGATTGCTTTGTTGCATCTTTTCATGACCATAGCCATCATTAAGCCAATAGACATTGTCATATGATAACAGGCCGCCACCATGCCAAGCATCACCCTTGGCATATAAAGTCAGCGCCTTTAACCAGGGAGATTTGGCAATCACGGTATATGAACCTTTAGTCTTTGACTGCCATCGTCCATCCATAGAAAAATAAATCCAATATTTTCCATTGGCTGATATATCAGAGCGTCGTTCGAAAATTTTTGCCTTTTTTAACCATTGACCTTGAGTGAATTTATTAGTATTTCTATCCCATTCAAAAGTACAAACTTGTTTTGATGGGCCACGTCTGATCACAATGGCATTGCTTCCCTTCCTGGCAACTAACACATGTAGTCTTGCAGGAAACTTAGTGCCTGAATCATCTAGTACAAGTTGGGTTAATTCAGCCAATCGTTTGAAGTATATCAAAGCATTTCCAGCCAACTCAGGAAGCACTTTTGTCAAACCGTATTTACATTGTTCAAGTAATTGCTGACTCTCTAACTTGAAACCCTCACCTTCGGTATTTATATAGCCATTGATAATTTCATGTGCGGTTTGTTGTAGCTTGAACAAATCTATTTCCTGTAAGCTTAAGTCTTGTTGTACTGGATAATCCACTTTGATGTGTTTATCCCAGGTTTTTTGTATTTGCTTATTCATAATTTTTAATTCTAACCAAACCAGAGCGTTGGATTGCAACGCTCCGGACTTTTTGCTAATAATTACATTAGCCTTTAACACATACCACTTGCTTTAATGTGTGCACGATTTCCACCAAGTCTTTTTGTGCGCTCATTACCGCATCGATGTCCTTATAGGCTTTGGGTGTTTCATCGATGACAGCCGCATCTTTTCGACACTCAACGCCTTTGGTCGCTTCGATGTGGTCTTGTAATGAAAAAACTTTCTTGGCTTTGGTTCGGCTCATCACACGACCTGCGCCATGCGAGCAAGAACAAAAAGAATCTTCATTACCCAACCCTTTCACAATGAAAGACTTGGCTCCCATGGATCCGGGAATGATTCCATAATCATCCACCCGAGCACGAACTGCACCTTTCCTGGTCACAATCACGTTTGAACCAAAATGATTTTCACGCGAAATGTAATTGTGGTGACAGTTAATGGCCTGTTTTTTAATCCCGAATTCAGGCAAATGTTTGGCCAAAGCTTCCAACACCAAATTCATCATTACTTGACGATTTTTAGCTGCATATTTTTGCGCCCACTCCACCCAAGTCACATACTCATCAAAATGCTGAGTGCCCTCACTTAAATAAGACAGGTTGGTATCTTCTAAGTTGATGTGATGGATTCTCATGTCTTGTTTGGCTTTCTCAATAAAGTGTCTACCAATGATATTACCAATCCCACGAGATCCGGAGTGTAACATCACCCATACATCATCATTTTCATCCAAGCACAGCTCAATGAAGTGATTTCCACCACCTAAAGTTCCAGATTGGTTCATCACCTTAGCCACTGGATCTTTGAGCATCTTGTTAATTTCAGGATGTTGATCAGTTAAGTCTTTGACATCCTTGGCCCAAATCTTTTGTTGAGCATCATCAAGTACATTTTCTTTGTGTTGTGCAAAGCCGACAGGAACGGCCTTTTCTATCTCGCTTCGAACAGCCGCTAAGCTCTCAGGAAGATCTTTGGCATTCAAGCTTAATTGGATGGCCATCATCCCGCAGCCGATATCCACACCCACAGCAGCAGGAATCACAGCACCTTTGGTCGCTACCACCGAACCGATGGTGGCGCCTAAGCCAAAATGCACATCAGGCATCACCGCAATGTGGTTAAAGATAAAAGGCAAAGAAGCGGTGTTTTGTAATTGCTTGATCGCTTCAGGTTCAATTGGGACGCCTTTGGTCCATGCTTTTATGTGCTTGTTTTTAGATTCATATACTTCATAATTTCTCATTGTAATTCTCCTTCGTGGTTAACAGCTGAAATACCATTTTTCAGCCAAAAAAAAACCTGGATAATTCCAGGTTTTCATCAATTAGTTGTCACAAACAATTTAAAAAAACCTAGACACAGCAACTCCGCTCATCACTCTGATGATTGCGTTTTGCTTGTATTGTAAAAAGATTTTTCATATCAATTATTGTTTGTTGTGTTGTTAATTCTGGGCGCAGTTTAAATGCAAGTTGTTTCAAAAGTCAATTTTTTATTTAAGCCTCATCTAGTTTTGGGCTTTCATTAACTCTTCCTTGCTGTAATAAAATTATTATGGACAAGCTAATTTAAATTCTGAGATTGCTTTATCACGATCAACTCCTTTGTATTCAATTAAATCAACATACTGAGTTAAGTTATCAGGATTATTGCGAAATTCTGAACCTTCGGACACGTAACGAATCGAAAGAGCTAACATGAGTTCGCTTTGATCATTGACCCAATGTAAAATCAATTGATGAATAAAAATATGTGGTTCTTGAGATATATCACCAAACGATTGCCATTCTATTTCTGAATAACAACTTATCCACGGTTCAGTTATTTCATTATGGTAAAATTGTGCAACTGAAGTATCTGGATATGTTGCAAGCACTTCATAAGAGAGTTGTTTAGCAGAACCACCAGTAAATTCATAGCTTTGAATATTTTTAGAATCAGGATATTCTGGCCACTTACTCCATCCACTTTTTATAGTTGACCAATTACTGCTTTCTTCTGAACAACCTGCTAAGAGCATACAAGAGGAGACTGTTATCCAAGGTAGTAAAAATCTATACTTCATTAATTTACCTTCGTTAAATTACTGAACTATACTACATAATGATTATTGTTTTAAAGCAATGTAGGGTGTAAGCAGCCCCTTAGGAAATTCAGTAAAGTAGTGACTGATGTGATGAACGCCTCTCAGTACGGTATCAAAGTACCTGGCTTGTAAAATAACAAGGACAATAAACCGGAGACATTCATCATGAAACATTGTAAATTATTATCTATCGACTTGGCAAAAACTGTTTTTCAGTTA
>CALDFB010000108.1 GCA_937942365.1 uncultured Marinicella sp.
CATTAAGATTCATATAAGTCAAATCTGATCAAACAAAAATCATAAGTGAGTTATTGATTCAAAAGCAGCCTATTTAATATCCAAGCCCTTAAAAACAACAAACCCCTGAAAAAAACAGGGGTTTGTCATTAGTCTGAAACCACTCAATTTTGAGTGGTTTTTTTATTCACAACTTTGGGCAAGAGAATGAATGCTCTCTTGGACCATTTGTATAAACTGTTAACTCAGTTTACTGTTCATATATTCAAGCTCGGAAAATAACTCCTGTGGAACACGGTCGCCATATTCTTTGAGAAAATCTTGCACTGAATTGGCTTCTTGACTCCAACCTTTTTGGTCAACGGTTAATAACTGATCAAGCACATTTAAATCCATGTCTAGATCATCGGTATTAATATCTTCTTTTGAGGGCAAGTGACCAATGGCTGTCTCGGTAGCGCTTAGTTTTCCTTCACAACGACCAATAATCCATTCTAAAACACGCATGTTTTCTCCAAAGCCAGGCCACATAAATTTACCTTCATCATTTTTTCTGAACCAATTAACAGTAAATACCTTAGGTAAATCAGTCGCCTTTTCTTTCATGCCAACCCAGTGTCCCCAATAATCTCCGAAATGGTAACCACAAAAAGGTTTCATGGCCATCGGATCACGCCTGACCACACCAACTGCACCCGTTGCAGCAGCTGTGGTTTCAGATGCCACGGTGGCACCCATCAGCACACCATGGTCCCAATTTCTGGCCTCACTCACCAAAGGCACTAAGCTGGCTCTTCTACCACCAAAAATAATGGCATCAATTGGCACACCGGCTGCAGCCTCAGATTCTGAAGAATAACTCGGACAACGTTTAGCCGAGACGGTAAATCTTGAATTTGGATGTGCTGCAGGGCCATTACTTTCATCAAATGGACGACCTTGCCAATCAGTTTTTGGAGTTAAATTATCTAAACCTTCCCACCATGGCTGACCATCTTCGGTTTCTGCCACATTGGTGAAAATGGTGTCTTGGTACAACATTTTCAGTGCATTGGGATTGGTTTCTTTCGCTGTACCTGGGGCCACACCGAAAAATCCAGCTTCTGGGTTTATGGCCCATAATCTGCCATCTTCGCCAGGGCGCATCCAACATATGTCATCACCCACAGTACTGATTTCCCAGCCATCTTTGACATAGCCTTCAGGTGGAATCAACATCGCCAGATTCGTTTTACCACAAGCAGATGGAAAAGCTGCAGCCACGTAATGTTGTTTTCCAGCCGGGTTTTTAATGCCCAATATAAGCATGTGCTCGGCCAACCAGCCTTCTGTTTTTGCTTGGTACGATGCGATGCGTAATGCATGACACTTTTTACCTAACAATGCATTGCCACCATAACCAGAACCATAACTCTTAATTGCTAATTCCTCTGGAAAATGCATGATAAAACGACGATCCGGATCTAGTTCACCAGTTGAATGTAGACCTTTGACAAATCCATTTTCTCGCTCAATACGTGTTAATGCACCTTGACCCATTCGCGTCATTAAACGCATGTTTTGCACTACATAAGCACTGTCAGTGATTTCAACACCACATCTTGATATGGGTGAATCGATAGGTCCCATACAATAAGGAATTACATACATGGTTCGGCCTTTCATACAACCATCAAACAGTTCATCCATTTTTGCATGAGCCTGATCTGGAGCCATCCAATGGTTATTTGGACCTGCATCAGCTTCTTTTTCGGTACATATGAAAGTCAAATGTTCTACTCGAGCCACATCCTGTGGATCAGATAAGTGTAAAAAACAATTAGGATGGGTTTGGGGATTGAGTTTTTTATAGCTGCCATCATCCAACAACATTTGGTTGAATTTTTGCTCTTCAGCTTCTGTACCATCACACCAATAAATGTGGTCTGGTTGGGTCTGTTCTGCGATTTGTTTGACCCAATCGGCCAAGGCTTGGTTCGTTGTGCTCATGCGAATTTTATCCAAGTTAAAAATGGTGCCAAACCTTAACCGTTCAAAACCATAAAATCAAGCAAAACAAGCGTTATACAGCCATTATTTAAGAAAAAATTAAACGATTGTTTAAATGACTTTTTTTGTCTTACTTGATGCGGTTTAAGATGCCTTCTAATTCGTCAGCACCATGGTAGTGAATCACCATTTTACTTTTGCCTTTGGCTTTATGTTGAATCTCTACTTGTGCGCACAACTGCTCTGATATTTTTTGTTCTAAGCGGGTGATATCAGCACCTTTATCTGCTTGCTTATTGGGCTTTTTAGTGAGCGGGTTTTTCAGGCTTTTAACCAAAGATTCAGCTTGACGAACTGACAGCTTTTTGTCGACAATTTCTTTTGCGGCCTGAAACTGTAGTACTGAATCCAAAGACAACAAACACCGAGCATGGCCCATTTCAAGTTCACCCTCATTCAGCATATTCTTAACTTTTTCTGATAACTCCAAAAGTCGCAATAAATTACTCACAGCTACCCGAGAGCGTCCAACTGCCTCAGCAGCTTGGGCATGGGTGATATCAAACTCTTCAATCAGACGATCCAGTGCCAAAGCCTCTTCCAGGGGATTTAAATCTTCACGCTGGATATTTTCAATCAAAGCCATGGCAATGGTCTGTTGATCACTGACCTGTTTAATCAACACCGGGACTTCCGATAACTTAGCCAACTGTGCAGCTCGCCATCGTCGCTCACCAGCTATGATTTCATATTTATTGGTGGTTAACTTCCTGACCACGATGGGTTGTACAATACCCTGAGCCTGAATTGAATCAGCCAACTCTTGTAATTTTTCTTTATCCATGACACCGCGTGGCTGATATTGCCCAGGTTGCAACTGTTCAATGCCTAAATTTTGCAACTCACTGGCCTCAACACTGATTGGCTCTGCAGCTGAATTACGGTTACCTAATAAAGCATCCAGACCTCTACCCAGGGTACTTTTTCGACTGTTTTTAGGATTCATCTTTTTGGTGATTTTTTGGCTGCTTTTTTTCTTGGTAATTTTTTTCTTAACAGTGCTGTTTTTTGGTAATTCTTTAGCCATGATTCCTCCTCAACAATTCACTGGCCAGTCCTTTATAAGCCACTGCGCCACGAGATAAATGATCATATTCTATCGCTGACTGTCCAAAACTGGGCGCTTCTGCTACTTTCACATTACGCGGCACCACAGTCATAAAAACCTTATCTCCAAAATGCTCACTGATTTGTGCAGCAACATCATTGGCCAGGTTATTCCGCCCATCGAACATGGTACGCAACAAGCCCTCTATTTCTAAGTTCGCATTGGTGGTTTGTTTTACCCGCTCGATGGTATCCAACAATGAAGTTAAACCTTCTAAAGCATAATATTCACACTGCATCGGGATCAAGACACTGTGCGCTGCAGTCAGTGCATTCACAGTCAAGATACTCAAGGACGGTGGACAATCCACCAAAATAAAATCATAGTTGTCTACCACAGATAGTAATTTTTGTCTCAGTACGGTCTGTGGCTCTTGATAATCCATCATCTGTAATTCAGCAGCAGTCAGGTCAGTATTAGAACCAATCAGATGCAATAGTTTAAATTCCATGATGGCGTCGTTTGCATCACACTCATCGAGCAACATTTCGCAAGCAGATACTGCCAAATCTCTAGAATCTGCGCCACAGGCCATGGTCGCATTGCCCTGTGGATCCAAGTCTATTAACAAGACTTTTTTACCCAACTGTGCCAAACCAACAGCTAAATTGACTGTAGTAGTGGTTTTACCCACACCACCTTTTTGGTTTGCCACCGCTATGATTTTATGTTGTTGCTTCATTTATTTTTGTGTTAATTTGAGCCGTTGTTAACGGATTTATATTGATACAGTTTTCTGGCCACATTCAAAAAAGGCACTGTTATATCCCAACAGGCAGTTTCTCGAAAAGCCAGTTCAGAGTCAAGTTCCTCAGGTTTTGGCCCTTTCATCGCCAAATACTGACAATTCTCATCACCTAAATGTGAAGTTAAGTTCAAAAATTGACTTATGTCTGAAAAAGCCCGTGATATTACCACATCAAATTTTTTATCTGGAGAATACTTCTCCACCCTGGCATGAACTATTTCGACATTTTGTATTTGTAATTCTCTTTTTACTTGTCGCATAAATCGGGCTTTTTTGCCCACTGCATCTACCAACACCACATGCTTTTGTGCACACATGATGGCAATTAAAAAACCTGGTATACCACCCCCAGTCCCAACATCAATGACCCGCATACCTTCGACATATGAAACCACAGCCAAAGCATCCAAAGCATGGTGAGTGATCATTTCATCTAATTGATCAATGGCAGTGAGGTTATATGTTTGGTTCCATTTTTGCAATAACTGCAAGTAGGCCATGATCACACTGGCATTATCTGTAACCATTCCTAGTTTTTGCATGCCATCAATTAATCTTTTTGTTTGTAACTTTATTAAATTGGTTTCGTTCATAGATGAAAGTATCATAAAATGTGACTTTTAACCCATGATATGGTACTGATAATCAGTATGCTAATTATTAGAGCCTGTAAAGCTGTAGCTTAATAGCTCAATTGAACTGATTGACTGGTATGGGCCTCGCATAAATCAGACTGCCACATCATAACAAAAAAGGCGAATTAATACATGAATTTTGATACAGCAAGACACAACATGGTCAAGCAACAAGTGCGTTCTTGGGATGTGATTAATAAAGACATTTTGAATGCCATGTTGAATGTACAGAGAGAAGAATTTGTACAAGTTTCACAAAGAAAACTGGCTTTTGCCGATTTAACATTACCCATTGGGTATGAACAAAGCATGATGAAACCAGTGGTAGAAGGTCGGATGTTACAAGCACTGGACCTAAAACCATCACATGTGGTGTTGGAGATTGGTACAGGTAGCGCTTATGTCAGTGCTTTATTAAGCCGCTTGGTCAGACATGTACACAGTATTGACATTCACGCAGAACTGACCACTTCGGCCATAAAAAAACTCAACGAAAATCACATTGATAACGTCTCATGTGAAACAGAAGACTTTTTCTCCTTTCAACCTGTCCAAAAGTATGATCGAGTGATTATCACAGGCTCCCTGGAAGAGCTCCCAGCCTATGTTTTTGATTGGCTCAATAAAAACGGGCAAGTATTTGCGGTGATTGGAAGCGAACCAATTATGGAAGCCAGGGTCTATGACTCTGAATCAAACTACACATCTTATTTTGATACGGTTGTCGCCAGACTGGAACATCCTGATCAACAACAAACATTTAAACTATAAAATCTTATGAAAAAAATAATCTTATTGAGTGCCTTGTTTACTGTTCAAGCATTGTACACAGCACAAGTTGATGCCGAAAATTTGGTAGATGTTTTGAATGTAGCATCCGAAAAAGATCCACAACTTAAAGCCGCGAAATACAACCAAGAAGCCACTTTGGAGAATCGCAAGCAAGCCAGGGCTAACTTTTTACCCCAAGTCAATGGTTCTTGGACAAAATCTCAATCAGATTCTAAACAAAGCTTCTCGGCCGCTGGGAATCAGCCAGCTCGGACAAATAATCCTCCTAAATCTGAATCTGATGGCTGGGGCTTAAGCCTTAATCAAAGTATATATGATCATGCTAACTTCATCAGACTCAAACAAGCAGACCTGCAAGAAGCCAGAGGCTATGCCAATTATGGTGCTGCTATGCAAGACTTTCTGATTCGGGTGGCTCAGAGTTATTTTGATGTACTGACCAATATCGATGCAGTTAAGTTTGCTGAATCTGAGGAAAAAGCCATCCAAAGGCAATTAGACCAGGCTGAACAGCGTTATGAAGTGGGCTTGGCAGCGATCACTGATGTACATGAGGCACGCGCCCAATACGATGGTTCAAGAGCCAGTGTTATTAACGCTAAAAACTTACTGGATGACACCAAAGAAGCCCTTTATGAAATCACCTTGAATTATTATGATAACTTGAATGGATTACCAGATGAGTTCAATGAGTATAAATTATCCAGTATGGACATTAAATACTGGGAAGAGTTGGCGCTTGAGAACAACCCTGAGTTACAAGTTGCCATTATTGATGCTGACTTGGCAGAAAAAACAATTAAATTAGAACAGTCAGGCCATTATCCAACAATAGGGCTCTCAGCCAGGCTCAGCGAAACAAACAGCGAAGGTGGGTCTAGAGATTTCATTGATGATGATGGCAATCCAGTCACTGTACCCCTCCCTGATTCAACTTTTAACTCAAATGGAGTTGATTTAACCGTTAGCGTACCTATTTTTTCTGGAGGCAGAACTTCTTCCTTGACTCGCCAAGCCAGGCTACAGTACCGTGCAGCCATGGAAGACTTAGACAGAATTACCTTCTCAACAGTCAGAAGCATTCGCAATGCTGTACATAATGTGGAAGCCGGCTGGAGTTCAGTACAAGCCAGACAATTGGCCGTCATTTCAGCCAAAAGCGCTGAAGAAGCCACTGCTGCTGGTTTTGAAGTAGGTACCAGAAACATCGTTGAGGTTTTAAATTCACAAAGAAGTCTTTATCAAGCGCAACGAGATTATTCACGTGCAAAACACGACTATTTAATGAATGTTTTGAATTTAAAAAGAGCCGCAGGTGTTTTAGAACAAGCCGACGTGGTGAGCGTTAACGCCCTGTTAACTGTACAATGATAGCTTCAAGATTATGTTTGTCTTGAGCTGAAATATCGATAACATGAAAGCCAGCTATACTTAAACCACTGGTTTGTAGATCCACCCAAACACATTCAGCGCCCAAATTAATTTGGGCGTTTTTTTGTCCAACTATCAATAACTCAAGTTGAAAGATCATGCCTGAATTAATTTTTTCTCGACCAGCCAACAAAAAACCACTGGTAGAAATATCAATGATTCTTCCAATTTTTGTTCGATTCATTTGATTAATAGCAAGAGAACCTTCCGGAGGGTTAACTCTTAGACTTGCTCTTTTCTCAACCATGTTTAATCCCATCGGTGAATGTGTCAACTAAGCTGCCATTTTTTTCAAACGGCTCATGATATTACTCAGCGCATTCTTAAAATAACCGCCTTGTTGTAATTCTACACGAATTATGTTCTTACGTACCAAATCAATTGCTAATCTTGGCAATTTCATTTTGTGCGGATGTCGGCCAACCAAATCCACAAACAAAACAGTTTCGCTCATGGTGCTCACCCAACTGAGTTTACGCCTGAGTTTTTCATTTTGTTGATTAATGATGAAGTCAAAAAGTGAACCGTAAGGCATATTGATTACCTTTTCCATAATCAGCTTTTCTTCATCATTCAGCTCCCTGATTTCTTCTATTCTCTTATTCGCTGACTCAATTTCATGACTTTTGACTGCTTCATCTATTGATAAAACCTTCTTGAGCACGGGCTCTTCTGATTGACCTGTTTCATCATCTTGAGTTTCTTGCCAACCTAAACAGGCATGAATATTATCTTTGGTGGACACCCTGTCGCGTTTTGAAAAACCTAACTGATCCATGGTTTCATCAAGGTGGTGCATGGCAGCCAGTTTTTCGGAACCTGAAAGGTTCATGAACTTCTCTTTATTCCCAATACTTGCAATGTCTTTGGCCGACTTGGTTTTCTTGGCCCATTGTTCAGATTCCCTCCCCTCCCGCAGTAGAGTTAAAGTCAATGAATCTTTCCAAACATGAGAAATGATATCTCGAATGAATTTGATTTCGCAGCCTTCAAGAATTTCATCCAAATGTGACTCTACCTCGGCTTTGGTGAGTTCCATTTTCTCTTTGCCTTGTGCCGCACTTACCCATTTTTTCTCTGCTTTTTGTGCTCGGTTTTCGGTGACTTCAAGGTATTGAGTTAATGCTTTGAGTGCATTAACAAAAGACTTAGTCGAACCATCAAATGCTTTGGCTGCTGAATCACTGAATTGGTGAACTTTTTTAATGACGCTGGTACCATGCCACTTTTGTGATGACTCCACCAATAATTCCATAAACTTACGCGCCGGATGAGCCGCATCAGAAAAGAAGTTGGCATCATTAACCGCCATCCTCAACAAAGGCACATTAATTGCATTGAATGAGGACCTGATGTGCGAGTCGATACTGTCATCCTTCTCAATTTCATCATAGACCAATCCCATCAAATCTAAAGTTTTGTTCTGTTTAGGAGATAATTCAGGGTAATAATTCCCAGTCGAATTTCTCACTTGATTGGTCAGCATTTCTTTTAAATTATGTATATTTTTACTGGTGGCCACCACACCAGAGTCTTGCGCGATTTGTGCCAAGGCTTGATCAAAATCATAATCAGCAATCCGCTGGGATTGTGAAGTATGATTCGCTTGGTTTGACATAGAGTCATTTCCAAACCCGTGATAACCTCCGTCATTCTCTACACCTCCTTGGCTTGACTGGGTACTTCCATGAGTCGCTTGATTAATTTGTGGATGGTCAATTGACTGGACAGACGATCCTGTTGGCAGTGACAGCAAATCAAATATAGATTCCACCAATTGCTCTGTTTGCGGGTCATATTGCCTGCCTTCTGACTGAAATTCAGCTGACATACCAGATGAGTTTTGCCCACCTTGGTCAGAACGCCCTCCAACCTGTGGATTAGTTTGATTATTTACACCTGTTAAATTTTCTTGTAAAAAGCCCTCTGAATTGTCTTGCTGCTCCTTCTTATTTTGGGGCTCTTCTTTTCTTCTTGTCTTCGCCGCTTCTGGCTCTATATTCGGTAAAATACCGGCTTTTATGAACACATCATTGATCTCATGATAAGCCTGGTTAATGTTTTTACTGAACGCTCTGGTCAAATAATCAAGTATCATGGTTTTGACTTGGACCGCTAATTCTGTAGACTTGAAGGCATGACTGAACAACCAAACAATCGAAGCTGGTGAAAAAGGCATGTTAGTCTTGTCTATTTGTTCATTCCCAAATATCACATTCATGCGTTTTTCTAAAGTAAACAACTCGGCATGACTGACCACTTCCAATGTTGAATCCAGTTGCGTCAATGCTAATGTGATTGATAACTCCTCATCTTGAACTAATGATAGAGACATTTTATTATCAGATTTATTCACCTCAGCTGAAATGAACTCAGGCATAGCTTTGGTTTTAGCGGAAACCAAATTAGACACCAGCTTACCACCCGCCTTAAGTTGCCTGTATTGATTAAACAACTCTTGCTCTTGTTGATTAGATGTGGCATTTTCAGCTAAATTGAACAGTTTTTTTAAAGTCAAGCCCATGGCTTCCTTTAAATTAACTTGCAGATGCTTATCGAAAATGACAATACATTCACTGAGTATCTGATTTTTATTCATAATTAACCGTTTATTTTAACAATTGAGCAAACGGATGTGATGATTTCTATTGATTGAATCGCTGACTTTTCTTTTTCAAACTTATTATTACATCACACACCAATTGTATTAAATTACAAGATTAGAGCATGACTTGCAAGAAATATCATGGCCAGAAAACAATCTGGCCATGATTAAAAGGTACAATTATCTTTTAAAAAACCCAGCCAGTAAGCCTGAACCTTTTTTTAACACATCCGACAAATCCACATCACCATCACCATCACCATCTAAAGCCTTTTCCAAGAAACTTAAGTTAGGCTGTTGTTTTTTGATGGCTTGACGCTCACGACTCAATAGATCTTGTAACCCTGAAACACCCAGGTTGTTTTCTCTTTTCGCTTTACCCACTGCACCCATAACAACTGGCGCTAAGCTGGCCAGAATTTTAGTGATATCAGCACCACCCATACCGGTCGCTTTACCCAGTTGCTGAGAAACATTTTGTTGTCGACCACCTAATACATGACCCAAGATCTTTTCACCCATTGATTGGTTTTGAGATTGGCCGAATAAGCCACCTAAGTTACCTAAAATACCACCGTCATGATCTTTTTCAAGTGCATTGGCCAGAGACTGCGCACCACTCTCAGATCGAGCATTTTTTTGTAACGCAGACAACAACATGGGAACAGCTGCTGCTACAGCCCTTTGGACGCCTTCTTTGTTACCACCAATCTGCTGACTGACTTGATTCATAACACTGTCACCAATGCTATTTTTAATTAAATCAAAAATTCCTGACATAATAATTTCCTGTAAATAAGTTAATAATGTATTTAAATTAACTGTATATGACCAATTGTGCAAGGAAGAATTTGTCAACAATGATAAATTTATACTTAAATCTATCATTAAACAGGTACATAATTGTTTAAAAGTTTAAGGCCTACAAAAAAAAGCGGCATAACGCCGCTTTTCGTCAATAATCAACAGTTTCTTAAAAAATCAATTACTCGGATAGGCTGGCCAATTCACGCCTGCAAATTTCTCCAAGCACCTAACCACTTGGCAAGAGTATCCGAACTCGTTGTCATACCAACAGTACATCACAACGTGATTATCCTCAACAATGGTGGCTTGAGAATCAATCACACAAGCTTGACGTGAACCAACAAAATCTGTTGATACTGCCTCAGTAGAAACCGTATAACCAATTTGTTGTTGTAAGCGAGAATGTAATGATTTGCGACGCAAAAACTCATTCAAAGACCCTAAATCTGTGGCTTCATTCAGTTGAATATTGAGTATAGCCATAGAAACATTGGGAGTCGGCACACGAATGGCATTACCTGTTAATTTACCAGCTAACTCAGGCAATACCTTGGCCACTGCCTTAGCAGCTCCGGTTGAGGTTAAAACCATATTCAATGCTGCACTCCTGCCTCTTCGATCCTTGTTGTGATAATTATCAATCAAGTTTTGATCATTTGTATAAGCGTGCACTGTTTCAATGTGTCCATGTGCTATGCCATATTCTTCGTTCAAACACTTTAACACCGGAACAATTGCGTTGGTGGTACACGAGGCAGCACAGATCACCTCTTTATCAGGTGTAATTAAATCATGGTTGATTCCATATACTATATTAGGAATGTCCCCTTGAGCAGGTGCTGTCAGCAAAACTTTTGCTGCACCTGGGCGTAAATGACCCCGCAAACCAGCTTCATCTTTCCATACCCCGGTGTTGTCTACGATCAAAGCATTATTTATACCATATTCGGTGTAATCGATATCTGCTGGTGAATTGGCATAAATGATTTGCACTTCATTACCATTGATGACAATCTTATTCTGCTCCTGTAATACTCGAATGGTTCCATTGAATTTTCCATGAACTGAATCTTTACGAAGTAATGCAGCACGTTTTTCCAAATCATTTTCCGCCTTACTTTTTCTGATGACTATGGCTTTCAATACCAAAACATCACCACCTCCGGTTTTATCAACCAACAATCTGGCAACCAAACGACCAATTCGACCAAAACCATATAAAACAACATCTTGAGGTTTATCTAATGGCTTTGCATCTGAATCTATCAAGTGCGCAAGCTCTTGTTTAACATAAGCATCTACATCAGACTGTTCGATGTCTTCATAACTGTTGATCTTAAAATACCTATAGACCATCTTACCTACATCTATATGAGCAGGACCTAAGTGCAGTTGCGAAATTGCCTTGATAAATGGAAAAGTTTCATACTCACTCAATTCATTGGCCTCTACTTGACGAACAAAACGATGTGCCTTCATTAAATCAGTCACTGATTGATTGATCATACGCTTACCATACATATACAAAGAAACGTTGTGACGACGGTATAACCGCCCTATCAATGGAATCATTCCTTCTGCCAAAGCTTCTCTTTCTTTCCAATCAGCAAAAAATTCAGTGGGTAAAGGTCTATTTTCTTCTGTCATGACTACTCCGTACAAGGAAATATATAATTGTAAACACACACAAACCAGTGCTCATTTTATGGGCGCATATTCTACCACCGATTCATTTGCTTCAACAGTCACAACGGTTTTAAATTGTTACAAGAAAAACGCTACACAAATCTTTTATTTTGTATTAGAATGCGCGCACTCAGATCATAATGAGTTGAACCACCAAGTGGAGCGGTAGTTCAGTTGGTTAGAATACCGGCCTGTCACGCCGGGGGTCGCGGGTTCGAGTCCCGTCCGCTCCGCCATTTCCTCAAGTTTCATATCCCCTGAATCAGCACAAGCTCTGATTGACATCATCCAAACTTGGTAATCTAAATTAATTCAGGTAATATGTTGATTTTGAATTATGCCCTTGTGTTATGCCACTTAAATTTCTACTCTTACTTCCTATTTCTCTTATCCTATTAACTGCATGCCCGCAAAAAAAAACCAGTCAATCTTTCCAATCAAGTATTCAATCATCACAGTCAAGACTTGACCCCCATTCTTTTTCAAGACATGACCAAGTCAAAGTAACCCATCTTGAACTGGACTTAAAAGTTAAATTCAAGCATAAAATTCTGGAAGGTTTTGCCATATTGAACTATCAACGCTTAACACCTGAAGTTAACCAACTGGTTCTAGACAGTCGAGACCTTAAAATTAAACGTGTGGAAATGGTTAACAACAGCAAGAATAATCAATTGAATTGGCGAATGGGAGAAACCATTGAAGGACTGGGAACGGCTTTGGTTATAGATTTACCGAAAGACAACTCACCGATAAAAATACATTATGAAACCATGCCTCAGGCATCAGGCTTACAGTGGTTGACACCGGAACAAACCAGTGAAAAAACACAACCGTTTTTATTTTCTCAATCACAAACCATCCATGCCCGCAGTTGGATTCCAATTCAAGATACACCTTCTGTCAGATTAACATATGATGCCACGATTCGCGTTAAAAATGACGTTAAAGCCTTACTCAGTGCTGACAACAACGATCAAAAAGCCATCGATGGTGTCTATACTTTCGGTATGAAACAACCCATACCTGCTTATCTGATTGCCATCGCAGTGGGTGATTTACAAATGCAACAAATCAGTAAACACGTGGCAATTTATGCAGAATCATCAATACTTGAAGCTGCAGCCTATGAGTTTGCCGTCACTGAAAATATGATCTCTGCCACCGAAGCTTTATATGGCCCCTATCGATGGGGGCAATATGACTTGTTAATTTTACCCCCAAGCTTCCCTTTTGGTGGCATGGAAAACCCAAAACTTTCTCACATCACTCCGACAATTATTGCCGGAGATCGCTCTCTTGACTCGTTAATTGCACATGAGTTAGCACATTCTTGGTCAGGCAATTTGGTCACCAATTCGCTGTGGAAAGATGCCTGGTTAAATGAAGGTTTTACCTCTTACATTGAAGCGCGTATCACCGAAGCTGTCCACGGCCAAGATCGAATGCAAATGGAAGCCACATTGGTTTATCAGTCTCTGATAGATTCTATGAAAGACATGAGCAATGATGAACAAAAACTAATTAACCCAATTGCAAGTGCGGATCCTGATGATTATTTCACCAGTGTAACTTATGACAAAGGTCGGTTTTTTTTAGAATGGATAGAACAGCAAGTGGGCCGTCCAGTTTTTGATCAATTCCTGAACCAATACTTTAATCACTATGCATTCAAAAGCATCGAAACTGATGACTTTGTTAACTATTTAAACCAGCACTTGATCAAACAACATTCAGACAAGGTCAATATGAATCAAATTGATATTTGGTTAAATCAACCAGGCATGCCTGATTTTTTCACCCCACCAAAAACCAATCGATTCATCAAGATCGATCAGCAAGTTAATTCATGGGTTAATGGCCAGTTGACCACTGAAAAAATAATGAGTCAAAACTGGACCACTCAAGAATGGTTACATTTCTTAAGAGCACTTCCCGGTGAAATGACTATTGAACAAATGGAAAAGTTAGATGCAACTTTTGGTTTCACCAACAGAAAAAACAGTGAAATAGCTCATGACTGGCTTTTGATCAGTATCAACAATCAGTATCAAACAGCTTATGCCAGATTGATTGATTACTTATCAAGTATTGGCCGAGTTAAACTGATCAAACCCTTATACCAAGCGCTGATGAAAAATTCGGACCTACATAATTTCGCCATGAATGTTTACCTGAAATCCAGACCTGGTTATCACAACATAGCGATCAAACAAATCGATGAAATTGTCGGCTATGTAAAAACTGAATGAATAGGTAGCTCGGGTATTTGACGTCATACTGACAGGCATATATGTAGGATTAAGTATTTTATATTAACAAGTTTTATGCTTTTAACCGCAAATCAAATCCTAGAACTGGATCAAATTAAGCGACTTAACTTAATTAATTCTATAACAGGGGTTAAACCAGCCAATTTGATCGGTACTTATAATAAAACCAAACAATCCAATTTAGCCATTTTCAGCTCAGTTGTGCACTTAGGAAGCAACCCAGCGCTACTAGGCTTCATCACTCGTCCCAGTGAAAAAGTGCCCAGACACACACTTGATAACATCATCAAGACTGAATATTTCACCATCAATCATGTACCTACTTCCATGATCAAGCAGGCGCATCAAACAGCTGCTAAATACCCTAAAAATGAATCTGAATTTAAACAATGTGGTTTCACAGAAGCCGTCATCAATGATTTCCCCGCTCCATTTGTTAAAGAGGCAACCATCCAAATCGGATTGAAATTAACAGAAATCTTACCCATTAAAATCAATCAAACCCAAATGGTCATTGGTCAAATTCAAATACTTCAAATAGATGATCAATCAGTCAGCGAAGAAGGTTATATCAATTTAGAGCAAGCAGGCACTGCTGGAATTTCAGGCCTCAACAGTTACTACAAACTTCAATATTTAGAGTCTTTCCCCTATGCCAGGCCTGATTAATTTTTAACCCACGAGTCTTCTGGTTTGACATAATTTTGTGTTTATAATTAAAGGTCTTTAACCCAATGTGATTTTAATGCTGGAACAAATCAGTCCTTTATGGAATGTCTACCTTAAATGCAAACAAAATAACAACCCTCTGGTATTGGCTACTTTAGTTAAGACCATCGGTTCCAGCTACAAAAAAGCAGGTGCCATGATGTTGATTGAAAAAGATCGCAGTACACATGGATTAATCAGTGGTGGTTGTTTAGAAGCTGATGTCGCTGAACATGCAATGGCTGTTTTTAAAACAGGACAAGCCACATCACTCACATACGACTTAAGTGATGTTTCAATTTTTGGATTAGGGGCCGGTTGTGATGGCAGTATAGAAGTCGTCTTACAATTGATTCAAGGTGATTATCTTCCTTTTAGCGCCTTAAACCCCTTACCTAACATGGCCCAGGAAACCACTTTGTTGATTAACTCAGTCAGGAATGAAAACAATAAGATCGGTGATTACTATTTGATGCAAGGTGGACAATTAACAGAATCAGTCACCGGGTTCTACAACACCAACAAACATGACATTAACTGTATACATTACACACCGCCGCCTCTCATTGCTGTATGTGGTTCTGGAATTGATGTATTGCCATTGTTAACAGTTTTAAACTTACTGCAATGGCATGTTTATATCATTGATCACCGCTTGCAACGTTTTCATCAAAAGCCACAAAGCCCGCTCAACCCAATCATTAAAGTTGAAATGACTGAACTGTCTGCTGGATTATCTTCTCACCCATTTAATGCAGCGATCATAATGAATCACAACTTGGGTCGTGATGCCGCTTACCTTAAGTACTTTGCCCAATCTGATGTTCCATGGATGGGTTTATTAGGCCCTGTAAAAAGGCGTGACAAGGTACTGAATAAAGCAGGTTTAACTTTAGCTGAAATCAATCAAAAACTCTGTGCACCTATCGGGCTGGATATAGGGGGCCATATGCCAGAAAACATAGCCATTTCAATAGCCGCTCAATTACAACAATATTTTTATAAAACATGAAAATACATGGGCTCATCTTAGCCGCAGGCAGGTCCAGTCGTTTAGGGCAACCCAAACAGCTGATTAACTTCAATGGTTTAAGCTTACTTCAACATACAGAAAAGCTCATCAACCCTCATGTCTCTCAATTATATGTGGTGCTCGGTTATCAGCATAAAACCATACAAAAGGAGCTTAGGTCAGCAAAAACCGTGGTCAATAATCAGTGGCAGCTGGGAATGGGAACCTCTATTTCTTGTGGCCTTAAATCAGCTGAAAAGACTGCCGATGCCATCTTAATCGCTTTATGTGATCAGCCTTTGATCCCTGAATTTCACTATCAAAAATTGTCACATTATGCTAAACAAAACCCCAATAAAATCATCACCACCAGTTATGCAAAAACCTTAGGTGTGCCTGCTATTTTTCCCCAAAGTTACTTTTCTGAGTTGAAAAACCTTCATTCAGAAAAAGGCGCTCAACCCCTGTTAATCAAACACAGACAGCAAGTCGTTTCAGTTAATTGCGAAGCTGCAACTTCAGATATTGATACGCCCGATCAACTCTCTGATTTATGAACTGATGATTTTATCGGCAACTCAACCTATCAACAATACACCA
>CALDFB010000109.1 GCA_937942365.1 uncultured Marinicella sp.
TTGGCAGAATCGTACAGTAAATGATAAGAAGAGTTAATAAAATGAAAATAATATATATTTTAGCATTCCTGATTGTTAATGGGTGTGGCAACACCTCAAATATTAAACATTTTGAGAAAGCTATTCATAAATGCAAAGAAAAATACCAAATTCATAAAAAACTAGAAAAACCCGTTAATTATGACAGGATACACATAGATGAGTTTTATGACGGTTCATTAGATATAGCTTTTATTTATGGTGACCCGGGACTTTTTGAGGACTGTCACGATGATTATCAACAAAAATATGTTTGTTTATTTGATCAAAAGCTAAATTTATTATTTATGATTGATCAAGATTCAAACCCCTTGGTTGAAGACAGGGATACTCGAAAGGATATCAGAAAGTTTGATGCAACAACGTATTGGCTTAACGATTTGAGCGACCTCAAGATAATTGATCAATTTGAGTTTAGAGGGGATAGAAAGTGGAAGTGTGAAAAAATGAACTGAGTGAAATAATATAGAAACTATTCAGTAAAACTAATCAAGGCGTTTCCAATAATAGAGGACAGGCATGAACAATAATTGAGGACAGGCATGAACTGAAGAAAGCCAGTTGAGTTTTTCTGGATTGTCAGAGTTTAAAATTGATGGTTTAAGGTGTTGATTGAATGATTTTTTAAAGCAATTTGGTCAATAAGTTTTTTTAAGAGTTTTTTGCTGAATTTTATCCGAGTTGGACGGTTGCAGATAGAATCTGCTGATTGGTTTTGTGGGTTTGTTCAGCTATTCCAGAGCCGGTTTTAGCTTGATGCCAAGTGTCCATTTACGCTTGGTTTTGGCTGAGTATTCTTTGAGTTGTTGAGCTGTTCCAACGGCTGAGAAACCGATGGATTTAGAAACCAAAAGGGGTCATAACCAAAAGGGGTCAGACCCCTTTTAAGGAAAAAATATGTTAGACTGTTGTATTTGAGGTTGTTAAATGCCAAGAAAGCCGCGGTTTTTTGTGCCGGACATACCTAACCATGTGATTCAACGTGGTATCAATAAATCAGCTGTATTCTTTGAAGATGAGGATTATCAGCATTACAAGCATGTGTTGCATGAAGCTGCGATGTCCAGTGGTGTTTTAATTCATGCTTATGTATTGATGACCAATCACATTCATTTACTGGCTACAGCCGATACTGATCGAGGTATCAGTTTAATGATGCAAAAAGTGGGTCGTTTTTATGTGCCTTATATCAATCATAAATATGGACAAAGTGGCACTTTGTGGGATGGTCGTTTCAAGAGTTCATTGGTTGATTCTGATCATTATGTTTTGGCATGTATGCGATACATCGAGATGAACCCTGTGAGGGCAGGAATGGTTAAATCACCACAAGAATACAAATGGAGTAGTTATTTGTATAATGCTTTAAACATGCAAGATCGATTGATTTCGCCGCCTGCCAGTTACTTAGGTTTGGCTTTAAGAAAGAAAAAAAGATGCGAGGTCTATAGCAGCTTGTTTTCGGAGCATTTAGATGAGAAAGTTCTGAAAGATATCAGAAATTGTGCACAAACAGGAACGCCTCTGGGTGGTTCTCAATTTATTGAACAAATAGAAAAGAAGTTAGGTAAAAAAGTTGGTTACAATAAAAGAGGTAGACCAGCCTCTCTTAACCACTCTTAACCCCTCTTAAAGTGGTCTGAACGCATGAGTCAGAAGTTATATTGCGTTTAACTTAACCAGATCCTTGAACTCCGCTTCGCTGCGTTCAGGATGACAATGTTTGTGTCCTTGTTCTTTTTTAAAATAAAATCACTGATAATTCTGGCCTTGTATAAGTCAAGAAAACCATATCGTAGTATTTTAAATATCAAACTGAATCAACTCATGGGGTCAACCAGAAGGATGTTTTCACAGCGGTCGGGGCCGGTTGAAATCATGTGGACAGGGGCGCCGGTGAACTTTTCAATGAAATCAATGATTGCTTTGGCTTCAGTTGGGAGTTTATTAAGGTCAGTCATGCCACGGGTTGAAGATTGCCAGCCTGAAAAGCTTTGGTATTCACATTTTACGGCTTCCCACTCAGTAGCTGCGCCAGGAAAAGCTTGGTCGCCATAACTGGTGCAGAGTTTGATGGTTTTAAAGGTGTCTAAAACATCCAGTTTGGTTACACATAAGCCGGTGACGCCATTCACCTGAACGGCTCGTTTCAGTGCAACCAAGTCTAACCAACCACAACGACGAGGACGACCTGTGGTTGCTCCAAATTCAACGCCGCGCTTGGCCAATTCAGCACCGTCATCATCAAATAATTCTGTGGGGAATGGACCACTACCAACACGCGTGGTATAGGCTTTGGTGATGCCGAGTACATAATCTATATGTGTGGCACCCAGGCCAGAGCCAGATGCTGCACTGCCTGAGGTGGTGTTGGATGAGGTGACAAACGGATAAGTGCCATGGTCAATGTCGAGCAAGGACCCTTGAGCGCCTTCCATCAGTAGTTTATGACCCTGATCTAAATGTTCATGCAACTCACCAGTTACGTCTATACACATGTCTCGAATGAAGTCAGCTTGCTGTAATGCATTTTGATAAATTTCATCAAATGACAAAGGTTCGGCTTGGTGGTAGTGCTCAATCACAAAATTGTGGTATTCCAATACGGTCGCCAACTTTTCTTTGAGCAACTGAGCATCCAATAAATCTCCGATGCGAATACTGCGCCTGGCAACTTTATCTTCATAGCTGGGTCCGATGCCACGTCCAGTGGTGCCAATGGCTTGTTTGCCTTTTTTGGTCTCACGTAACTGATCTAATGTGATGTGGTAAGGCATGATGACCGGTGCTGCCTTAGAGATATACAGTCGTGATTGCACATCAACCCCAGAGGCTTCTAAGTTTTTTATTTCTTTGATTAGCGCAGTGGGCTCAATCACCACTCCATTACCAATGTAGCATTTAACGCCATCTCGTAAGATGCCAGAGGGGATTAGGTGCAACACCGTTTTTTCATCATTGATGATTAAAGTGTGGCCTGCATTGTGGCCTCCTTGGTAACGAACCACGGCATCGGCTCGTTCGGTTAACAAGTCGACAATTTTTCCTTTGCCTTCATCACCCCATTGGGTGCCTAAAACAACAACAGATTTTTTCATGACTGAATGTATTTAAAAGTGAGTGCGCCAGCCACCATCATGATGGCTCCAAAAATGCGCAAATGTTTCTCCTCCATTTGCGCCAGTTGTAATAATGTATTTTTCCATGCCTTGGGTGCAATGAAAGGCATGATGCCCTCAAATATCATCACCAATGCGATGGCTGCAATGATTGGGTGTTCAATCAATTGACTTCGTTGTTATTAAAATATTTAAAAAAGTCAGAATTAGGATCTAGCACCATGACATTTCCAGAGTCGGCTTTGAAGCTTTTGGTATAAGCTTCTAAACTCCGAGTGAACGCATAAAATTCTGGGTTTTTATTGTAGCTTTCAGCGAATAATTTAGTGGCCTCTGCATCGCCTTGGCCGCGCATAACAGCGGCCTTTTGTTCGGCATCTGCTATCATAATACGGATTAATTTATCCGTTTCCGCGCGGATGTTGATGGACTCTTTACGGCCAGTTGAGCGGTGTTCAGCTGCTTCGATCAAACGTTCTGAGCGCATCCGCTCATAAACAGATTCATTCACTGATTGATCTAAGTTGATTTGCTTGATACGCACATCGACAATTTCAATGCCATAATCTGATGAACGTGCTTTAGTTTGTGTTCTTAAATTTCTCATCAGTTCGACACGTTGGGTTGAAATGGCCTGATCAAGGGTACGGATAGAAAACTCTTCTAACAAAACGTTTTTCACCACTCCAGTGAGGTTGGCATTGGCTTTGGCAATCAGTCCGCCATTTGATGTGAAGAATTTTTTGACATCTAAAATACGCCATTTAACAAAGTAATCGACCATCAAATATTCATTGTCAGTATTAAAAACCCTTTCTGGCGCGTTATCCAGGGTTTGTATTCTTTGGTCAAATTTAATGATGTTATTAACGATTGGGAATTTAACATGTAGGCCAGGTTCATAACCGGCTTGGACCACTTCACCGAAACGTAACTTAACAGCTGTTTCTTTTTCATCGATGGTGAACAAAAAGAAGCTGGCTAATAAGGCCAACAGCAGTAATCCAATTAAAAATGCGATCAGCTTATTCATGATTAATTACCCCTCGTTGGACGTGTGGTTCTGGTGTTTTTATAACTACTGCTTGGTGGTCTGTTGTTTTGTTTTTGTATCATTTCAGGGGTTACCACAGTTGTGCCTAAATTAACTGAATCACTGTTCGAGCTTTGTGGTCTATTCTTCATCAATTGGTCTAAGGGTAAATACATCATGCTGTTACCTGCTTCTTGATCCATAACTACTTTTGAAGTATCGCCTAAAACACCTTCCATGGTTTCTAAAAATAAACGCTGTCTGGTCACTTGTGGTGCCAATTCATATTGGTTACGCAGTAAGTCAAAACGGTCAGCTTTACCGGCGGCTTCAGCTATGATGGATTCTTTATAGCCTTCTGCTTCTTGGATGATCTTTAACACCCGACCTTCAGCTTCAGGAATGCGCGCATTCTTATATTCGTCTGCTTGGTTAATAAAAGTTTTTTGATCTTCGCGTGCTTTAACCACATCATCAAAGGCTTCTTTGACGTCTATGGGTGGATGTACTTCAGTGATGTTGAGCTGGGTAATTTGGATCCCTGTTTTGTATTCATTGAGCATGGTTTGCACTTCTTCACGTGCTTCTTGATTGACCGCTGTTCGGTTTTCATTGATGATGAAATCCAAAGTTCGGGTACCTGCCACTTGGCGCATCACGCTTTCAGAAACTTGTTTAACGGTGTTTTCTGGGTTGGCGACACTGAATAAATAGTCATTAACGCGTGTTTCATCAATGCGGTATTGCAGTGAGTAGTCGATTTCAATGAGATTTTTATCTTCAGTCAGCATTTGGCCGCTGTTGTCTTCCTGTCTGATGGTGTCCACATTGACTTTATAAACTTGAGCAAAAGGCCTGGGTAAAGTGAACCTCAGACCTGGCTGCATGGTGTGAGAATATTCACCGAACACCAAAACCACCCCGCGTTCAGCTTGTTCAACCTGGTAGGCTGAGCTGTATATGGCCATACCAATGAGGCCGATTATCAGGATCATTACTGGACCTTGACTGTTGTTTGAGCCACTGCTAGATCCACCCGATGAGGTGCCAAAACCAAGTGTTCTTTTGATCGAGTTAAATAAATCACCCAAAATTTGATCAAAATCGGGTGGCTTATTACCACCAGGTTTATTGTTAGGTTTGTTGCCATTGGGCTTATTGTTGTTGCCCGAATTTTGGTTGCCAGGTTCATTCCAAGGCATACATCTTCTCCAGTTATTTACCAGTCTTGAGGGTTTGTTTCTGTGCTGACATCATGTTTTTTTAACAAGGCACTGATAAAATCAGCACCCAGTGCGTTACTTTTTTCATTTCTTTTAGCCAGTTGCAGCCACTTTTCTAGAGGTAATTCTACCTCAATTTGCCATTGACCTGAATCATCTATCTGTTCATTTCTGATGGCATCTAATTCATACAGTTGCGCACGCAATCGAGCTTGATTCATCGGTAACGTAAATTCGATCATTAAATGGGTACGATGTAACCGTTCTTCAATGGCTTTTAACAATAAATCGATGCCAGTGTTTTTATGCGCTGAAATCCAAACTTTATCAGGTGCGCTTGTTGTGCTGTGTTGAAGTTGAGGCTTTGCTCCTGATTGATCTATCTTATTATAGATTTCAATCACCGGCACGTCATCGATTTTTAGTTCATTGAGAACTTTGTAAACCTCATCCATGTGATCGCGGTGTTCGGGATTGCTGTCATCAATCACGTGTAATAAGACATCGGCATCCAAAGCTTCTTGTAATGTGGCACGAAAAGCAGCCACCAATTCATGAGGTAAGTCTCTCACGAACCCCACCGTATCACTGATGACAGATTGACTGCCACTGAGGGCGGTGAATTGCCTGACGGTGGGGTCCAGAGTAGCAAACAACTGATCTTCAGCATAGACATCAGCATCTGTGAGTAAATTAAACAGCGTTGATTTGCCGGCATTGGTGTAGCCGACCAGTGCCAAAGTTTTGGTACCCGTGTTTTTACGTTGCTTACGGCCTTGTTCACGTTGGCGCATCACCTTGTTCAGCTTGGCATTCAGAGATTTGACCCTGGCATTCAATAATCGACGATCAGTTTCCAATTGCGTTTCCCCTGGTCCACGCATACCAATGCCGCCTTTTTGTCGCTCTAGATGAGTCCAGCCTCTGACTAAACGTGTTGACATGTGTTTTAACTGTGCCAACTCAACCTGAAGCTGGCCTTCGTAAGACCTGGCTCGTTGGGAAAAAATATCTAAAATCAAGGTGCGTCGATCTAAAACCCTGGCTTTCACCAAAGCTTCTAAGTTTCGTTCTTGGATTGGGCTTAAGGCGGCATCTACAATCACCACGTCGGCCTCATGTATTTTAACTGCCTGGGCCAGTTCTTCGGCTTTTCCAGAACCAATGTAGTACTTGGCATCTATCGTTTGTCTGGTGCTGGTGATGACGTCGAATATTTCTGCGCCGGCTGAGGTGACCAATTCACGAAACTCACTGATTCGATCGGGTTGTTCGGCATGCTGAGAGCGCAACATCGGGGTCGGGCATAGCAGGATGGCCTTGTCACCTCTTTCGGATCGGTCAAACACCGTAGGAGCCTCGTTTCCCTTCTTTCGTCGTTCCTCCGAAAATCGGCTGCTCTCGGGTATTAAATGAGGCAATCTCTGATTCGCGTTGCTCACCAGCCGTTTGCCATGGATAGGAGTCTCGTTTGCCTTCTTGGCTAATGCCCCTACTTTTGGTTCTCGTTCCTCGAAAAACAGGTTGTGTGTACATAGAGTTTAACTCTTGAGGAAGATTTTTATTTATTTTTAACACAATTAAATGGAGTCTGGAATGGCTTTAACTTGAGCGCAATAAAAAAGCAGTTCCAAAAATATGAAACTGCTTGAATGATTGGTTTAAAAGGGATGTTTTTCAGTCCTCTTCACCTTGTTGAATTTTAAATGTACTGACATTTTTAGCTGGAACAATCGTTGAAATGGCATGTTTATAAACCAATTGATTGGTTGTGTTATTTAACACAATAACGAATTGATCAAATGATTCAACTACACCTTGTAATTTGATGCCATTCATCAGAAATACTGAAACTGGAATTCTGTCTTTACGTAATGCATTTAAAAAGGGATCTTGTAATGTTTGTGATTTTGACATGGTAGTTACCTTACTCGTTTATTATTATATTTCGGACATTTTAGCACAGGATGTTGTATTTAAAAGCGCTTAAGGAAGCTCTGATAATAAAATATGATCATCTGCATATACTTATCTCAGTGTTTAAATTTCAGTAAAAATTCAGTTTGTTCTTTATTTTGCTTAACACCTCCTATTTCTCCAAGTTGTGAAAAACAAAAATGATCATCAAGGCAGGAAGTATCGCGGTATCCATTCAGCCTCTCTTTGAACGAAGGGTTTAAACTTTCCGTGAGACCGAATACCAAAAAAGGAGCTGGCTTGTGTTTATTTAAATAATTGATGGTTTTGATTGGGTCACGAAGTTGGTCCAGTAAAAAAGTGTGTGAGATGGTTTTCTTATTGGTGTCAAACTGAATATAAAATATATCCTGAGAGTTGAAATTTTTACCATTCAGTTTAAAGCCATTTCTGGTGAATTGAGTTTTGATGCTTTTACCATTCAAAGCGATTTCTTGAATCAAGTCTTTATCTTGAGAAAAGTCAATTCTTAATGTTGAGTCGGCTTGGTATTTTAAACTTTGGTCTAACTTAAACAATTGCGTGTAACCATGCAGTGTATTGATCGCTTTTCTGTGTGTACAGGCGTTTAATTCATCTGAATTATATTCATCACTGACTTTGCATGTAGTGCTCAGTGGGACAGGTAAACCGTTTTGAAAAACTTGACTTCGGGTAATGAGTAAACGCTCGGATGAAAACTCATTGGATTGACCATTGATAAAAGTTACGTTGTGATCGATGGCAAGTCTATCCAGTAAAACCGGCGCCATGTCGTATAAGCCCATTGGTAAATTATTATTGACAGGATCTAGGTCAACCATAATGCCTAATATGTCTTTATTCCTGATTTCATCGCCAAATAAGCTTTTGGTCAGTGAGGTGTTAAATACGCTGTGATCACCTGTAATAAAAACTACAGTATCTTCTAGTATACCATCTGATTTAAGTTGGTCGATGAATTGTCCAAGCAGTTGATCAGTACAATGAATGGCATCTATGAATCGATCAGCGTCATTGCCATAGGGCTGACATGAAGGTGCGGAAAAACCTTTTAAATGACTTGAAAGTGTCAAAATGCTGATGTGAAAGGGTTGTGTTTTTTGGTGCAGTTCTTTGATTTTGGCATGTGCTAAGGCAAAAAGATCATCGTCATGTAACCCCCACCAACTGTGTTTTTTCGGTGGTTTATAGTTTTCATCATGCTCAAAATCTTCCCATCCCCACACCTGATCAAACCCATGATCGAGTAAAAAAGTACCTTTATTGGCAAAACTTTTTTTCGCTCCTCCAAAAAACTCTTGATAGTAACCTGCCTCTTTGAGGACATCTGGTAGACAGGGAATTAAAAAATAGTGTTTATCATTCCCTGCTATGGTGTTATTGCCTAATGTCATATTAGGTAAGAAACCACACAGCGAACTGATCAAGCCATCCATGGTAAATTTGGCGGTGGAAATATATGGCTTGATTGGGCCATGCGATGCTTTGAGCCTGTTGATATTAGGCGTTAATTCAGGATAACGATCAGAGGTTGTGAAAATGTCACTGAATGATTCCAGATAAACAACAATCAGGTTTTTGTTATTTCCACCTTTGGTAACGATGGTTGATTTGTTGGCTGTCAGTGCAGAGATTCCTAATGGCTTAAGTTTATCAAGTTGTTTCGCAGTTACAGTCTGTAGTTGACTGAGGGCGAGGTGTTTTTTTATGCCCTGCGTGTATCGTCCAAGTACACTGTGGTTGAAGAAATAAACCAGCAATAATGCTGATATCACAAATACCCACCATTGTGTTTTTCTTGTTAAGAATTTTTGACTGGAATACACCAAAATAAAAACGATCAGAACAAGAAAAATAAGCAAGGCTAAAAACGGCCAAAAATATTCCCGAACCCCGAGCATAAAAGCATCCCAACTAAAGTGGGCTATGGCCTCTGGACCAAACAACATGCCAGAAAAGTCCACCATGGCAGCTTCGGCAAAGGCCATGAAAAGGACGATAAAAATCAAAATGGACTTCAAAGCTAACAGTAATTTTCGTATCCATTGAGTCTGACTTTTACTCGGAAATGACCAAAGTATGAAGAGTAAAGCCAAAGAAGACAGCACCAACTCAATGATTGAAGCTTTACCAAACAATAAATTTTTGTTCTGGATATAATTGGATTCTGCAAAAAAATACAGAAATACCATCACCAGACTGAGTACAGTTAAGAGTGCCTGGGTGGTTTTTCTTAAATTTGATGGCATAAGTTATCTCTGTATTTGTTGAGTTGAAGTATTTTTAATTACTTCCTGATAGTTCCAAGTCGACAACCTAATTTGTATGCGTTGATTTTTATGCAAGTTAGTAATCATTTAAATATACTGATTTGTTTTAAAAAACCTGGAAATTCTTTATTAATGAAATTTAAATAATCACTTTGTAGCCCATTGGCTGGCATATGATCTACATCATCATGGGTGGTTACTTGGGTGATATTAATTTTATTAAAGCCATTTGTATTATTACTGTCAGTACGGAAAAATAGTTTCCACTTTGTGGAGGATATGACAAAACTTGCTGGGGTGTTTTGTTCTCCAGCCACAGATGATAATTTATAATTGTTGTTGCCAACACTGAACAGCGAATGACCATCAATTTCATGAACTGTTGTTAAATCCACGCCTATGTGATCAAGAATGGTTGGCATGATATCAAGGTGAGATGCAACCTGTGAGTCAGTTTTGGCTGGTATATTGGCCCCTTTGATATACAGTGGTACGTTGATATCTTCTCTGAAAAGAGTGAAACCATGCATCATATAGTCATGTTCCATGAATTGTTGTCCATGGTCTCCAACTGCAATAATCATCGAATTTGGCATCAGATTATGTTTTGTTATGGCATCGAGCATTTCACCAAATAAATGGTCCATATACTTGATGGAGTTTTTATAACGATTAAAAATAAGTGTTTTGTCTTTTTTAATCAAATTCTTTGCGTTTGATAGAGTCGTGCCTTCTTCCGCTGTACCCAGAAACGGTTGAATTTCTTTTATTTTATTTGCACTCCAACGATAAGGGTAATGTGAAGAGTCCAAAAAAATGATATTGAGGTTTTTAGACTGTTGGTGCTTTTCTTTGATGTCGTTGAGTAATTCATCTATGGCTCTTTGGTCATGTTCGGGTGTGCTCATCTCTGGGTGTGGACTTATATAATCAATGAGTGATAAGTTTTGACCGAACATGGTTTGGTCAGACTGTAAATATGAAAGGTCTTTGGCTGAATATACGTTTATTTGATAACCCAATTGTTTGATCAGTTGTAGCGGAACAGATCCTTTTTTATCCTCTAGATCTCTGTATCGTTCCCAGAAGAATGGCTGTCTAGAATTGATCATTGAAAACCAACCATAGTGTGTCGCATTTCCAGAGGCTATGGCCTGCTCGAACTGCCAAGCGTTTTCTTTGAACTCAACCAGTCGAGGGGTGACCAGGGAGTTAACCACGTCCTCTCTGATGGATTCAAAAATAAATAAATAAATGTTGTTGATTTCATTATTTTGAATCTTATGAGAAATTGTAGGGACAGAATCCAACCTCTCAAAGGGTCTTGCATGTGTATCGAATGAAACGATGTAATCATTGACATTGAAAAAGCTGATTCCTAAGGGGTGATGGTGTTCGTAAGTTACAATTTGATTTTGGTTGAGGTGTTTAGGTGAGATGTGTTGGGTGAGGAAAATTGATAAAAGAGCAATCATACTGGTTACCATTGCCAGTTTAATTGAAACTTTAAAATGGCTGCGTCTGAGCTTGAACTCAACAAACCAAACCACAATAAAACTAACTATTATTGAAGTGAGTATAAGGCCTAGATAGAGCGACAACTCTGATTTAGATAGTTGGGTAAATCTTAAGTTATTGAAAAACTGATCTATACCACCATCTACCAACATACCTAGGCCATGCTTAACATGCATGCCATTTAGGGTAAATAAACTCACATCGGCAAAGATGAATAAAAAGCAGCATAAAAACAAAAAACCCAGAAGGACTCTGACCCATTTAAAGTGACCTAAAAAACTGAGAAATAGGATGTAAATACTAAAAATAAAGAAAAAGTGGAGGGCACTAAAAAAAACAATCAAAATACTGCCAAAGGTCAATTGTTGACTTAAATGATTGGCAAAAGTAAAGCTGGCTAATAATATGATTGAAAACCCCAGAAAAACTAACCAGCTACTTACGGGAATTGGCTTTGACGTGAGATGAGTCAGTTGGTTTATTAATTTTTCTGCTTGGTGATCAAAGTATGCTTTTGATGATTTGGCAAAAGAATAAACCCTCTCACCATTTTTTAAAACATGGCTCAAGAACCAAGTAGAAAACTTGATCAAAACTAAAGCCCAGAAACTGAATTTAAGCACCAATGAAATGATGTCCTTTTGAGCGGGTTTCAAATATGACTGCAAGTTGTTAGAAAGTTCAATGTAGGGGTCATTGCCGTTGGCAATGATTGATATTTTTTTACCATTCAATACAACACTTTCAATACTGTGCAGTGCTTTAATATGCTTTATGGCTTCAGATAACTCAACTTGATGCCAGTACTGGGTGTGAACCCTCATCGATAAAATATCAACTTTACCATGAGCAGGAAGTGGGTCAAATCGTAAATGTGTGGCTTGTTCACCACAAGTAATGTCATTGACAATTTGATAGGTGTTTTCGTCAATTAAATTTTCTGCTGAGTAATGGTTTTCATCAACGCTTTCACCTTTATAGGTATTGTTTATATGGCAGTAAAACTGTATTGACTGATCTTTCGCATTGGTTTCAACAGTTAATTCAATTTTAAAAACCAGTGGGCTTTTGAGTTTTGTTTCGGTCACAATCCAGCCTAACAGCACAGCCAATAAAATATAGAGTAAATTACTGTGAATGACTTTTTTAAAAAACAAGTTTGAATCCTGAACAATGAGCTAACAGTGTATTGTAACAATCTAATTAAAAACTGTTTGTTTTTTGTTTAATGATTGGTAATGTTTTATTTTTTTACTTAATAGTGCACTGAGAACTGGTAAAAACAGTCTAAGCCTTCCTATTATCAAGACTGTTCAAAAGAATTGTTCACAAGTTTTGAACACAACCCTGATGTAAAAATCATTCTTAAATTTAATGAAAATTGTGAGCAGCACCGACATATGATCAAGTTTGAGGCATTCATGTCATCGGCATGTTAATGACGGTGAAATGATTCACGGGTTTGGTGTGGCATTGATAGAAGGCCTGACCAAAACGCAGCTGTACAGCACCATAGGCACTCACCCGGCTTCTGCGGAGGAATTTGTGACGCTTTGACGGAATGTTTTAGCCCGTTAAATTATGTTCATCGAGCGAAGTCGTAATGGATTAAATGTATAGCACTTCAAACTGCTCAGCACAGGCTAAGTCCAAAAGTGTCCGCACACTGAGCACTTCGACCAGCTCAGTACAAGCATCTTCGAAGTGAAGCTTCAGGCCAAAGAAAAGTTTAACTTTCTAATAAAAAGTTAGTGTTAAATTGAACAACAGAATAAAACGGTTAAAATGCTTGCGCTAGCATAAAGAAATTACTCTAAGAGTCAAACAACCCACTTGGTTAATGTTTAACGAATCATAGTCAAAAATAGTTTTTTTAATTAATTTAAATTTTTTTGACAAGTTTTGGGTGTTTTTTACGAGTATATAAGTATGGGAATAGTAATTTTACTATTTTTGGATGCGATGGTAAATGTGAGAATTTCTGTATATTTAAAAGTTAATTTGTCGTTAAAAGGTTGTATCATTGCTTTGAGCAATGAAGTACTTTATCTCAAGAAACGAGTATATCGACGTATGAAGATTCGTATTTGGATTGATGCTTCTGACTTCAGTTCATACTAAAATTCTCATAATTAAAGTTGAATTGAAAATAGTTCAGTAATAATACATTTTCTAAACTTAAAAACACCTCATAAGAAAAGTTAATAAATAAATATGAAAATTAAAAAAAATAAAACAAGCATTATTAAATTTTTAGTAGTTGTAGCTTTACTGAATATTTTTAATCAAGGGTTTTCCAGCGATATATTGAATAATATGATAGATAAAAGCGATTCAGAAAACTCAATTGCTAAAACATTAAATAGAAGTATTTCCTTAGAAGACTTTGTTCTTTATCAGATTTATACAGAAACCAAATGTGAGCATTGGCTTGATACGGTCAAGCTTCCTGTTACATGTTTAAAAAAGTTTCCAGTTAAACATAAAGGAAAATATGTATTGAAATCTCGATTAGGAGTTACTTGGGATGAAAAAGAAGTGATTAATAGGTTTGCTCAACTTGACGAAAAAGCAAAAATTCGATACGTAAAAAATGAATCAAAATACCTAAGGGAAAGGATCAAAAGACTGATTGATGAAATTTATATTCCAGATCATGTATTGAGTGAATATTCAACTCAACAGATAAAAGAAAAAATTAAT
>CALDFB010000110.1 GCA_937942365.1 uncultured Marinicella sp.
TAATGAAGTCAATAATGAATCACTGAATCTCTACAGCCTGCAGATGGTTGGTCAATCCGACAAGTTCACTGCGATAAACACATCAATTTACAGTTATCTGTGATTTAAGAGTACCAAATCTGTGATTGGTTTAAATGACTGAGCATGTCAAATTATAAGACAGCATACAATCATAGAAAATTTATCCCAAAAGTTTTTGCAAATTACTGCCCAAGTAAAGTCTTCACAGCTTCATTCAGCTGTTTTTCACTTGAACCAATTGCTTCTAGTGCTTGTTTTTCCGATTGACCTTGGTACTTAATGAGCCAAGCCGTATACAGCTGAGTGGCTCGATTTCCTGAACGACAATGTAACAGGATATTTTGGTCTGATTTTGATTGCATCAAAGTATTGAATTCAGCCAGTTTGGCCGGAGAATACGGGTGTCCTTTACCCACTTCTAACAAATCATATGTTAAGCCTAATTCAGAGGTTAGTTTTGATTCGTTAAAGTTTAACTGTTCGACTTCGGTGGCAGTGCGTGTATTGATTACTGCATCAATTGAATCAACATTCAATTGTTTGAAATCTTGTTCAGTTGGTTGACCACCTATCCAAACGTTGTCACTGACTTGTTTGGTTTGAGATAGATACGTCTGATTGTCTATGACATCTTTTGCCACAACTAACTGAGTTGACAACAACATCATCATTATCATACATCGAAACATTTTCATTCTCCTGTATACATTAATTCAATAAAGAGCCCATTTTACGACGATACTGAGCTGCTAGCTTAGGATCTTTCAATAAACTGAATGAAGCGATTAATAATTTTCTGACATCTGCGTTGGCTGTATCTTTTACCAGCATTTCTAACAGCCCTTGAACAGCTGTTTCCACTTGACCTGCTGCAATTTGTTGTTTTAAAACTCCCAACTCATCAGCAGCATCTACACCAGCCAACTGAATTTGTGCCTTGGCTTGATCAGCTTCAGGCATTTTCAACTGTAGTTCGTTCAATCCATCATACAATTTTTGAGCCGCATCGACATTATTCATCAACAAATGTACTTCAATGGTCTGCCAAACAGCTTGTTCTGCCGGTTGTTCCAATAATGCAGCCAAGGCAGCCTCGTATTGTTCATCAGCGATCAAAGCAGTGATGTTATTATCGACAGTAGGTTCTGCTGATTGAGATTCTAATTGAACATGCTGTGAGATCCATTCAATGATTTCATTCATCGGTTTTAAGCCCATGAAATTATCAATGATTTGACCATTTTGAAGCAGCGCCACTGTAGGTAGACTTTGGATGCCCATTTGTTGCGCCAACATTTGTTCTTGCTCGGTATTAACTTTAGCTAAAACCAAAGAATCAGAATATTTTTCAGCAATGGCATGCAATATAGGTGTCAAATTCTTACATGGCTCACACCAGTCGGCCCAAAAATCCAATAAAACAGGAATCTCTTTTGATTTTTCAATCACTTCTTCCATAAAAGTATCGGCAGTTACATCTACAATATTCGCTTGCATGTCTGTGGAATTGGATAAATTTGTTTCAGTCATGATTTAAATTTTTATAATTAATAATAGGGATTATCACCTGAGGCATGATCAGTCGCATCAAGCACATCATTGATTTCAGGAAAGGCAGTAGTAATTTGGCTTTGCATGCCTTGTGACAAAGTTTGTTTAGCCATCCCACAACCTTGGCAACCACCGCCAAACTGGATGTAAGCCTTGTCTTTTTCTATCGCAGTTAAGGTTGCATTACCACCATGAGACGCCAGCATGGGATTGATATTGGCATCAATAAAATAAGACAAGCGTTCAAATAGGGGTGCATCATCATCAGGTGTTTGGCCTTTGAGCATGGGAGCCTTGATATTCAGTTGACCACTGGCGCCTTGAATTTCATAATCAATTTCTGCATCTGCCAAATAATCTTCGTCGTTTTTAGCCACATACAAGTTAAATGGGCCTAAATCTTGAACTTCATAACTGCCATCAATTTCATCGGCCTCACAAAATCCTAAATGACAATCAGCCGAAGGGGTACCTGCATTGGCCACATCAACCTTTAAATGTAGGCCTTCGATGTCTTGTTCATTGATTACACCAGCTAAAAATTCAACCGCTGATTCACTGACTTTAATCATTTAATTTTCTCATATAAAAAAGGTAAGGACTCATCCAACCGATAATCAATGCCGGAATGTGTTCCATTGAATTCACTGTAAGTGTGTTCAACTTGTGCTTTTTCAAGCTTTTTTGCCAGTTGTCGCATGCCATAATGAATAAAATATTGGTCTCTGAAACCGCAGTCCATATAAAGTCCATTTAACTGTTTTAGAGCTTCCACAGAAGACTCGACTCTATTGACTGGATCATGTGCCAACCACCTGTCCCATCTAATTGGGTCTAATTCACAAGTCATTAAATCAAATGGCAATACTATTTCTTCTTTGTTTTCATGATCATATGTTGCAGCCATACATAAATGCATCATGGCTAATATGTGTGAACCCATGACTTTTTTGGCTTTCCAAAAACGCTTAACAAACTTTCCTGTATCACCATTAAATTGTGCCAATATATCTGCCACTGCCGGAAAATCCCGCTGATACAACAAATCAAATCCAGCATCACCCGAATGGTTGGCAATGGCTCCCCAGTGACCAGGAAAATCCATGGCGAATCTAATGGCCGCAAACCCACCTGAAGACTTACCCAAAACAGCCCGGTGTGCAGCACCTTTCTCTACAGCATAGTTCTGTTCAACCAGGGGTATCAACTCATCATGTATATTACTGGCATAAGGCCCCATGGCTGGCGAATCTAAATACTGATTGCCCCCTAATCGGGTAAAGCAATCAGGGAACACCACAATAGTTGGTCCCATTTTTTGTTCTTCTATCAACCTGTCTATACGTTCAGGAATACTCTCGCCAAATGCCCGCCAATCAACAACTCCTTGGCCACTGTTGGTATAGGCAGCTAAATAATACATCACTGGATAATAATTTTGAGTGCTATAGCCATGAGGAAGATAAATAGGCACTTGTCGTACATGTGGATCTCCCAAAAGATTATTTTGCAATAAATCAGATTTAACTGGCAAGTATTCAATACGACCAGCACAGATTGCTGAATCTTGATTGTATTTTGACATGGTCCATGCTCAATTTAATTTTAAGTATTTTAACCGATAGATTATGCTTGCTGTACCTTATTCTAAAAAATAACATTACTGGTCAGAACACGATAATCTTCCAAATAACTTTCTCCGTATGATGTGTCTTATCAACATTGATCATGAGTTAGGCCCAACAATTCATTTTCAATTATTTGCTATCAATAACTAACTTGCTAATCCATGGTGCATTGAGGGAAAACACACGACCCAATTTAAAAGGATTTTTGATCTCACGACTTTAGTTATGACAATATCATTTCTTGTGCTTCGCCCAGAAAAGTAGGTCTATTAAGGGAATCGCTATATTTCCATCGCCTGGCTTACCGGCTCGTCTGGTACGGCGTTGGTTGAGAGGTAACCACAGCCTGGCATTCAATTTGATGTACTTTTCAAGTAAGCGGTCAACGTTTCGAGATTCTTCGATTCACCTAGTTCCCTCAGAATGACATGTTAATATGCCATTGTCGGAGTGAAAGTATCTCTGTCACTCAACAAACTAAATTGACTCACGCTTCTTAGTTCAAACTGAATCATTAGAATCTAAACAAGCAAAAACATTCACCACAACGTTCAAAGTTCGTTCAATGCAAGGTTTCGACTAATCACAACACACAAGACTTTGGCTCCGCTCAGCACAAGACTTCGGCTCTGCTCACTAAACGCACAACTTATACAGATTTATATTTACTTTAAAAATTAAAATTCACACCCAAATAAAAACCATCTGATTTTAAGTCACTTTTAAAACTGTTGCTGTTCTTTAAATCCACATCCAAACTGCGATACCCTAAGTCCGCTCCTAAGCCTAATTTGCTTTGATATTTCAAGGCCAAATCTATATCAGTGGCTTGGTTACTGTCAAAACTCAATGCTTCAACGGTTGCTCCCACAGAAAAACCAGTGAAAGGGAGGTCAAATTGGGCACGAGCATAAACCATTGGAATCCAATCATCAAAGTCAGACTCAT
>CALDFB010000111.1 GCA_937942365.1 uncultured Marinicella sp.
AAACCAGAGATTACCGATCACCTGATGAAATATTTAACGGGCAACGAGTCGATTTACTCGCTGCATAACTAAATTGCACTTATTACTTGAATCCAAGTTGTATTTTATCCGTGGCTTGAACTGTAGTGGATAAAGTAAAAATCAATGCAAGGGAAAAGTTTATTTTCATCATCTATTTTCTCAGTTTTAAGTTCCTCCAGTCTATTTTTTTTAACTGTTGGTGCATGAAATCAGGGTGAAAAAATATAAAGAAATATTTAGGTGGTAGCTAAGTATATGATAATAAATAAATTATACGTTTTAACTTAACAATGAAAGATTGGTTGAAAAACAATGATTATAAGATTGGCTTAGAGTGTCAACGATACCAGTTGATTATCTATCAACATATTTACATGCTCCAAAATACTTTGCTCTAATACTTCGGCAGGATAGAATTCAGCCAGCATCTGACAAATATCAGCGAATGACTTCTCGTCTAACACATATTGCATGATTTCATTTTCAATAGGTGTTATTGATTTGAATTCAGTTAAACGGTCTTGGTTGCGCCATAACAACCAGTTCGATCGTATTTCTTCAGCATCAGGCACTTCAACTTGTTGGCCGTTGATATGCTGTTTTAAGGCTTGCCAAATTTCAATGGTGTTGTAATTAGTCTCGAATATCCTGATACTGGGGTGAGGTTTGAAAATTAAATGAGGCCAACTTTCCGGTTCGATAAGCGCCAGATCATTTTGCCCGGAAATTATTTGATCAGGTGCATCAAAAGCTGCCAATAATGTGCGTTCGAATTCAGCCAGGTCAGCAATTATTGGGTGTTGTTTAAAAGGTTCATGTTGTTTCAAAAAAACGGGTAACTGTTCAGCAAAATAACGTAAAGAAGTGTGTTTTGAAGGAAAGTTGTTTATATAACCATCCACCATTTGATCAAATAAATCATCACCTAAATAAATTCCTAAAACCTCATGATCTGTCTCAATACATTCCTTGAAGCGCATGCGGTAAGCGTTGGCGTAAATTGCCAATCTGAATTCATTGCTCAGCGCTCCTTGTTGAACGATTCGTTGTTGCATGTTCTGACTTTCATCGCCTAAAATCTGCTTTAGAAATTGATGTTGAAGTTCTTTAAGCATGGACTTTCACATTGGCTGTTGAGGGTGATTCAATGTTTTTACTTTTTGCGATTTGTCTGGCTTGGTTCATTTCAGCTAATAAGTCAGGAAAATCTGGTATGTTGTCATCTCGTTCAATCATGGTTGATATGGCGCCGAAACGCTCAAGTGCATGGTCATATAAATCCCAAACGCTTTGGCACACATCATGATCGTGGGTGTCAATGACATAAGTATCAAAATCACTGTGACCAGCCAGATGAAATTGTCTGACAGATGATCGATCAATACCGTCAATAAATACTTTGGCATCAAAACCATGATTCCTGGCACTGACATAAATGTTGTTGATATCCAATAATAAAAAACAACCTGACTGACGGGTTATCTCATTCAAGAAATCCCATTCGGTGGTTTTTGACTCTTTATAAGTCAGATAGCTAGATACATTTTCGAGCAAGATAGGTTGCTCAAGATAATCTTGTACTTGTTTTATGCGGTTTACTAAGTGATCAACGGTTTCACTGGTATAGGGCAGCGGGAGTAGGTCATGGCTATTAATTTGTTTGGCAGATGTCCAGCACATGTGATCAGAAATCCATTTGGGTTTAACTCTTTGGATTAACTGTTTAAGTTTTTTTAGGTAATCTCGGTTAAGTTTGTCTGTACTACCAATTGACATAGACACACCATGCATCACCAATGGATAACGTTCAACAAAAGCATCTAGATAGTACATGGGCTTACCGCCATCTATCATGTAGTTTTCTGTGAGAATTTCAAACCAGTCTACATCTGGTTGATTATTCAAAATGTATTCATAGTGTTGTGAGCGCAGGCCCAAGCCAAAGCCAAGAAAGTGATCGTTCATTTGATTATTGTGAGTTGTCATAAATTAAAAAGCACCTGCTAAACAAATTATAACAGGTGCTTAAGTGCTGTGTTTTAATCAGTTCTAATTATCCGTTTTTACCACCAATGTCTGAACAAGCTTTGGCAGGCATAGCTACAAAGCCATGGCCTTTACAAGATGAGCGTCCAGCACAAGCGTTTTCGGCTGTTTTACAATCATTATGTCCTTTACATTGATTGACGTTATAACAGTGTGATAAATCAGCTTTATTGATTGAACCTACCCATCTATCTTTCACTTTACCACCGACATCAGCACATGCTTTGCTTGGCATGCCTACAAAACCGTGGCCTTTACAAGAAGATTTGCCAGCACATGAATTCTCAGCCGTTTTACAATCATTATGACCTTTACAGACGTTCACGTCATAACAGTGTACGAGATCAGTTGTGTTGCCGGCTAAGGTAGCTGCTTGTTTAGCCGATGAGCTGTTGCTACCTTGATTGGTGGCACAACCTGATGCCAATCCTGCTACCGCAAATGCAATGGCCATACCTGTTTTTTTAGTTACATTATTTTGATTCATTTTTTTATCCTCATAAATTTTCATTATTCATTCCTTATCGTTTTATCGAAGTCAATCCTGAATCGATGTGTGATCTTTACTGTTTTAAAGTAGACCCAATAAGGACCAGCTCATTGCAAATAAAATAATAAAAATACAACTACATGAAAAATGGCAGCTGGTCAGCCATTGATGAGCACTAATAAAATTAGAAGGATGATAACCCAGATATTTAATTTTATTTTTAAATTTCCATACCATTGAGGAAAGCTGTGTTGATTTTGAGCATTAACATCAATGATCAAAGCTGCTAACCAACAGCACAAAAGTAAAGTAACACCTAAAGCATCAGCGAAGGATTGATAGCTCAGCCATGCGAGCCCCAATATACAAAAATTAAAAATAACATACCAATGATGTTGGGCCTGAAGGTTCTGACCTATTTGAATGCCAGCGAATAGCGCAAGTAACAAGGCGCCATAGGAGTGAGCATATATGTATGAATTGATTCGAGCAAAATTTATAAAATAACCACTGATCGCAGGCCCTTCTAAAGCAACATAAAGGGCCAAGAACAAAGCGAATATCAGTGGTAGCATGCTGATATAGGCCAGTATTTTTAATGTTTTGTTGGGTGTCATTTGACGTATTCTAAGGCATTTATAAGGGTGAAATGAGTTTTTTAAAAAACTGTACCAACTCCTGAGTTCTGATTTGTGTGTGTTGTGCACCTACCTGAACTTCAGTAAACAACCGCTGGCTGTTAGGTACAGTGGCGAAGGGTTTACAAGGGCTGATTTCCATTTGCTGACTTATTTTCATTAGTTGGTTGTTTAATTGATATAAGTTCGCCTTTACTTTGACTTGAAAACCGTTGGTTTGGGGTGTTTCAATGGTTAACTCTTCAACAGCCTGTAAAGCATTGGCAATTTCTTTGGCACGATTTACCCAAGCACTGATTTGATTGAGGTTATTGTCTATGCCCTCAAGTGCTGTAATTAAAGTTGGAAATGCAGTCCACATGTTTGAACCCAGTCGATTACGCCAAACTTGACATCGTTCTAGCATGTCCGCGTCACCAGCCAATAAGGCACCGCCCATTCCTCCAAGACCTTTATACAATGACACATAAACTGAGTCGAATAAATTGGCAATACTGGCCCATGCCAGGTTGTAGAAGTTAGCAGACTCCCACAATCGAGCACCATCCAAATGCATAATGACATTGTTTTCATCACACCAAATACGTAATTTTAATAGTTCTTGCCATTCGGGTAATTTAAACCCAGCACGGCGTAAGGGTAGCTCGATGACTAAAACAGCGATTGACTCGTTAATAGCCTCGACATCTTGAAGGCAAATTGGCTTATCCTGCTCGCCAACCAGTATGCCTTGCAAGTCCATGAGTTCTTGATAGGCGTTTTGTTCGTCTGCGACTATGTGTGACTGAGGGTGTAGTATGACTTTATTGTTGTTTTGATGTTCACAATGTACCTTGAGAGCAGCCAATTGGCAGCTGGTGCCTTTGTTAAAAAAGAGTGCATCCGGTTTGCCTAACAGTGCTGCAATCCGAGTTTCTAGTTCTTCAATCAAAGGGCCATCGTTGTATCGATCTGATGCAAATTTACGGTATTTTGATTGATTCATCAGTTCTAACCAATACTGATGGTTTTGTTGGTGCATGCCTAAATATCGCATGATTCGGTTATTTTATTGTATCGGAAAATAATGATTATATTCGTTTAAGTATCAGATCGTAAAAAAAAGAACGTTTAATCAAAAATATATCAAGCATTGCTTTGACTGAGCTTGTTTATTTGTTTTTTGATATTGGTTGTGGGGTAGTTCTCACCAATAGAATAAGCGGCTATTTTACTGAGGTGTGTGTAAGGAAGTCCTGTTTCCTCATGCCATGTATTGAACGCCAGCTGTACTTGAGTCAAATCACGTTTGGAAGTTGGGTGGTCATTGGTTTCATAACCAGCCCATTTGATAGCTTGAATGGTGTCATGGGTGGTGGTGAAACAGTCTTTGCCGACATAACGCAGAAACCAGAATCCCGTGTTACCACCTAACCTAGAACCATTTTTTTTTAAGTAAGCCATTAAGCCAATTTGATCTGATGTTGGCCAATCGGCAATAAACTGAGCAAAACTGCCTTTCTCATCAGCTGTATAATTAACAAAGTTGGCATTGTGCATCATGGCTTTGATCTTCATCCAATTTCGAACCACACGTTTGTCATGTACGTATGCTTCCCAATCCTCTGGCGCTTTATAGGCTAACCGTTTCACATCAAAACCATGAAAAGCTTCTTCAAATTGCGGCCATTTGTTTTCGATCACTGTCCAATTAAACCCAGCTTGATTGATGGCTTTACACATCATTGCTAAGAAACGGTCATCGCTTTTTTTAGCTATTTGTTCATTGCTCATTACAACAGGCAGTAATGATTGAAGTTGCTCTTCGCCACCTTTTCGAGTGACTGCCATGGCATAAATTTCTGTAAAATTTTTCATGAGTTATTAATTAAAAAGATCTGGTTGTGGTGTGAGTGCCAGAAGTGATATTGATGACAATCATTGGTTGATAAGCAACAGCAATGACATGGTCACAATGACTACCGAGCTAACGCGTATTCTTAAATGCCAAAACCATTTCGAAATGAGTCCAGCTTGATAGGCATGATGGTCAACAGCCAATGCAAGTAAAAATGCCAAAAGGATAACTAACAAGCCAACAAAACTGGCAAAAGCAAATAGACTGGCCCAGGCCATCAATGCCAAAATATTGCTGATGACAAAATATTGCCTGTCAGTTCGTTCATTCAGAGACAGCCCCCATTGAATACCACCTAAAAATGCAACAATCACAGCGCCATAAGTATGCGCAATCATGTATGACTTAAATCGTGCAAAGCGGATTTCAAAGTTGAAGAAATTTTGAAACTCAAAGCAAGCATAAAAAGCCATAAAAAGTGCCCATAAGAAAGGTACAGTTCCTGAATATGTTAATAAGATGGCTTTATTTTTTTTTATCATATGTTTAAGTCAGTGATTTAGTTTAACTTGCTCTGCGTTTAAAACATTTTAGCATTTCATAACCTCAGTTTAATTTAAAAAATTAGAGTTTTGATAGGTTATTGAATGTCAGAAAGATACTGGTTTATTGTGCTTTATTATAGGGGATTTAAAATTAATTATTGTAGAGATTCTGGCTTGATTCAGGGTTATGGGAAAAGCCAAAAGTAGGGCCATTAGGGCAGATTTAAAAATTGCCTAATCACCTACAAGGCGCTTTAGGCGAGACGGGAAACGTAACCTAATAGATCAGATATGCTTTTTTAAGCGGATTGCCGAAGGCAAGAAGCCCAGAAAAAATAGGGTTTAGGTCGCGCGCTTTGAGCCAGTTTTCTCATGTGGATTGGGCGATTTTTAGTCTTGCCTTAAAGGCTCTATTGTTGGTTTAAATTTATTCACGAATCAAGCCATAGCTTCTTGTAGAAGAGTGACAAATACTGTCAGTTCAGCAGGCTGGGAGTTTGATGTATGAAAAACAATGTTACAAATGGGCTGATTTGACTGACCATTAATAATGTGTACTTGTGATGACAGCTAAATATAACAGAATGATAAGAGTGTGCGAAAAATTGTATTGGCATGTATTTGACTTGAGTTTACTTTATGAAATTATGTATAATGTAAACGTGTGGATTGAAAAGGTTTGTTTCGATTGTTGCGTAACACTTTAATTCAATGGTGTAAATCATATGCTTTATTCAACTTTATTTTATGGTGTCCTTTTATAGACGCATTTATTGTCGAATGTATTTGATTGTGCAATTTCTTAATATCAGTCTAAACTTAACTATGGGAAACGAACCTCTTTTGCAGTTCTAATTTGACTCATAAATGATTGAAAGGGGTTGGTGTGTCTGATAAAAAAGTAATTTTTAAGTTGACAAAAAATGGTGAGCGAGCCATTGAAAGTGAAATCTATACTCAGTCATCTCCTTTATTGACTTCAATATTAAAGAGATTCAACAGAAAGGAAGGGTTTCTGGAGACGGACTTTTCTGCTGATGAACAACAATACATCAAGACCCTAGCTGAGGTTGGTTTGCTAGAAAGTCATGTTGTCAGTGATGAGAGCCAAATTAAATCCAAAGCGTTTTCCAAGATACACGTTTTGAAAAAAAAGTTAGTTGAAATATTGAAAGAAGATTTAAGTGATCATGAGAAATTTTGGGACATGTTATTGAATTTGGAAACTATTACTGAAAAAGATGGTCTGTTGTGGTTTATGAGTCAAGTTACTCATTTCTCTGAAACGCCTAAAAAACCTGAATATAAATCAGTTTTTAAAGAATTGATGGAACTAGAGAATGGATGAACAACAACATTTAGTTCGATTAATTTACGCCAGCTCAAAAGGTAAATACGTGGATGGTGTTGAACTAAAAAATATACTTGTTACTGCTCAAGCAAGAAACAATAATTTAGGTGTTACAGGTGCTCTTTTATTTAACGGTGAATATTTTTTACAAGTTTTAGAAGGAAATAGGTTTGCGGTGAGTAATTTATTCAATCACATTACACAAGATAGCAGGCATCACAATGTGCAGTTGATTTCCATGATGGATGTGGAGCAAAGAAAGTGGAGTCAATGGGATATGCAATTAATATCTTTTTCAGATAAAGAAGAACAAATTTATCGTAAGCATACAAAGTATCATCAATTTAACCCATTTCAATTTTCTTCAGATCAAGCGGTAAAATATTTGATTGAAATATCTGAGTTAAATAGAGTTAACATTCAATGAGTGGGTTACAAGAAATAATTTGGGAAAATGTGGGTCGCAGTCGATTAAAGTCAAGTTTGCGGGGAAAATGTTTTCGTTTAAGTGAATGGCCAAACTTTGGTTTTTCAAAATACAGCCCTGATTTTATTGTTCTTAGTGCTCATTTAACAAAGAAGTTTTTTAGGAAATCTGAGTTAATAGAATTAACTGACGCTGAAGAATACATCATTGATCATTTTCTGAATGCTGCATCTTTATTACAGATTTTAGAGGTGTCTGAAGACCAAAGCAGGAACTCAGAAAATCATATGAGTCCAACTGCAGGTTTTGCTTCAAAGCTTAAAAAATTATTCGGTTTTAATTGAAGAGGCCTTTACTTGATTCATGAAAAAAGTTAAAGAATTTAAAAATCACCTAGTCTACGTTAGAAAACTAACTAATAGCAGGCTATTAGGCTGCGTTTCCTGCCTTGACTTGGCAATTTTTAACTCTTTTCACCAATGACCCAGAGTCAAGTAAAGGTCTCTTGAATATATTAAAAGATTTAATAAGTGCTAATATATGTAGTTTGTTATACACAGTAAAACTGAGTTGAATGTAATTTTATTAGGATATAGTTTATGCATAAAAAAGTAGCATTCATCGGCTCTGTAGGGTCTGGTAAGACGACTATAATTAAAAACTTGAGCTCTGATGAGGCTTTAGATACAGATGTTGAGTCTTCTGTCGATATAGGTAAACACTTAACAACAGTCGGTATAGATTATGGGCACCTAAAGGTTGATGATACAACTTCTTTAGGTTTGTATGGTGTCCCTGGTCAAAGGAAATTTTCTTTTGTTTGGGATTTTGTGAAAGAAGGGCTTTGGGCAGCGGTGATTTTGGTGAAAAATAAAGATACTGAATCAATTGCCGAATTAGATTATTTGATTGACTTTTTTGATATCAGTCAAGACATACCATGTGTTATAGGAGTAACCCATGTTGATCAAGGAGCAGGCGGGTTTACTGTTAAAAAAATTAAAGAAACACTGAAAAAAAAGAATTTAAACTTACCAGTTTACACAATAGATGCTCGATTAAACACAAGTGCTGAACTGATCATGAGAACATTAATAGCTATAGATGAGAGTAACTAAATGGAAGCTTCATTCAAAAAATTGTACGAAAAATTAAACACCAAATTAAAGAGTATTAAATCACTCAGTTTAACCACTTCAGATGGATTTACTTTGTTCAGTGAAAATGGTAATGGATTTGAAGTAGAAACTGATAAGCTTTCTGCGGTCTCAAGTTCACTGACCGCACTCAGTAATGCTGCTGCAAAACAGTTGATGAAATCCACTTTTGAATCCACTTTTATTGAAACCAGTAAAGGGTTGATGTGTATGATCCAGACTAAATATCAAGGAAAAAATTGTATTTTAAGTTTAATCAGTGGTGCAAATCCAAACATAGGCCAAATCAGATTTTATCTGAACGAGCTGGCCAATATTTTAGAAACAGTTTCACTGTCAGCTGAATAATGACAGTTTTTTTAATTTTATAATTTTGAGGAGTTAAATATGGCTGACATAAATGAAAGTCTAGAAATGTTAATGAGTATAGATGGTGCTAAGTGTGTATCATTGGTTGATAGCACATCAGGAATGGTGCTTGGAGAGGCCGGCACTGGCGTTGATATGGAATTAGCAGCTGCTGGTAATTCTGAAGTGGTAAAAGCAAAGAATGAAACAATGAAAAGCTTAGGTCTTAAAGGGCAAATTGAAGATATTTTGATTACTTTAGATGACCAATATCACATCATCAGACCTATGGTTACACAAAAAGGCTTATTCCTTTATATAGTTTTAGATAAAGCCAAAGCTAATTTAGCTTTGGCCAGAAGAAAAGTACAAAATGTAGAAACAAGCTTAACAGTTTAAGGAGTACTTGCAACTCTGGATTAAAAGCGCCTTTAAATTAAGTTTTTTGGCGCTTTTAATTAAGTTATACCTGTGGCGTATTTGTTAATAATAAAATCATCAAACTACGTCGTTCCAGCCGAGCCGATAGTCCAGTGGCTGGAATCCAGGTGCGTAATTGATCAGTTTAATCAGGTTCCATTATGAACTGAGCGTCTACAAGTCTCAGTTTATTGATCATGTTCCATAAGTGAACGAAACTTCAACCCTACTGGGGTTTTCAAGCCTCTTAATGTACCAAGGGTTAAGTTATTGATTCTTAGATACAAAAGAAATTTTTATTTTATATATTCGATGAAAGATATGACTGTGCAATTTCCAGATAAGCTTTTTTCTTTTGATCGTCCATTTTATCCCAGGTTTTCAATAGCATACCAATTCGATGGTTGGTCTCAAAAAAGCTGCGTTGTTTATGCATAAATCGCCAAAATAATGCATCCCAAATTGTTCGCCATTTTTGTGAGTTTTTACCACCTGAATAGTCACTCATCTTGATGATGTAATTACTAGAACTGATATAGGGCTTAGTAGCCATCAAACCGCCGTCAGCAAATTGACTCATGCCATAGACATTGGGTACCATCACCCAGTCATAGGCATCAATAAAAAGCTCCATAAACCATTGATAGACTGCATCTGGGTCAAACTCACATAAAAGCATGAAATTGCCCAATATCATCAGCCTTTCGATGTGATGACAATAGCCAGTTTCAAGTACTTTTTTAATGGTTGTATCAACAGGAACAATTCCTGTTGTTCCGTTGTAAAATGATTCAGGGATTGGGCGCTTAAACTGCCAGTAATTCGTGGTTCTTTGTTGAGACCCTACTGTTTCATATAAACCCCGTATAAATTCACGCCAACCAATGATTTGACGAATAAAACCTTCCAATGAATTTAATGGAATGTCATGGCATTCAGCATATTCCAAAGCTTTTTCGATCACCAACTGAGCCGATAATAAACCTACATTCATCAGGGGTGTTAAAACGCTGTGATGTAGGATCAATTGTTTTTGAACAACGGCATCTTCATAAACACCAAACTCTTTAAATCGATGTTGTAAAAAATCATCCAACCAAGCCTCTGCTTGTTGATGATTGATGGGGTAGGTGACCGACTTTCCTAAATGTCCAAAATGGTCAACAAACTTTTCATTAACATATTCGATGGCTTCTTTATGAAACGATGTTTGTTGAGGCATATTGATGCTTGGTGGTGTTTTATCCTTGGGATATTTCTTGCGATTGTCGCTATCAAAGCTCCATTTTCCTCCCACAGGCTTGTTATTCGGATCGATTAAAATATTAAGACGTTTTCGTTGGTTTTGATAAAACTGATGGTGAAAAAATGTCTTTTTATCAGGATTAAAAAAAGATTCAATCATTGGAAGTTTAGAAAGAAACAGCCGGTTTGAAAGGACAGATCTTTGCATACTGTGATTTGTACACGCGCTATTGATCTGTTGTTCTAACCAATTGTCTGTGGTGTCGATACTGATGATTTTGACAAATCCCTGCTGAACTAAATGTTTAATTAAATGGTCGATTTTGGCACAGTGATCATGAGCATCAATGTATTCCATAGAATGAACCAAAGGTTGAGCTTCAGCAAAAAAGGCTTTCATGCTTGACCTGTGAAATGCGATTTTCTGTTGATGAAACTTATACTGTGTAAAAAAAAGCTCAGTTTCAATCAAAAAGCATTGCGCGTCCTCTTTGATTAATGGGTGGTTTTTAAATAACTGATGTGGAAAAATTAAATGTGCTGTTTTCATGGTTTTTTCACTGACAATTAGATAAGTTATATCTTGATCATATATTTAATTTATACCACCATTTATGTCTAAAACATATCTTTCTAATCAGGTTGTTTTCATGTGATGAAACAATCAAAATTGCAAGCAGGTGATGTCTCCAGGATCATTGAAATGGCTTGGGAAGACCGCACTCCATTTGAAGCCATAAAATATCAATATGGTATATCTGAAACTGAAGTCATTTCTTTGATGCGTAAACATATGCACAGAAAAAGTTTTAAGTTATGGCGTAAGCGTGTGACTGGCAGAGTGACCAAACATCGACAGTTAAGGCCAACAGGTGTGATTCGTGCCCATTGTCCAACTCAATACAAACACCGTTAAAGGCTGGTATTATCTATTTTCAGGAGTGAATGCAAGGTGAAAGAATCAGCTGAAGATGCTCATGTACTTTATGTTTTTGAAAACGATTTACGACTGGATGACAATTCAGCCTTCAATCAAGCCTGTGAGTTTTCGAAACAAAACAGAACAGGATTGATGTGCCTTTACTGTTTTCAATATTGGTATGTGAATTTTGTAGGTCTGCCTGATGCCATTATTGGCCGCGCGCGGTTTGAATTTTTGAGGCAATCTCTGTCGGATCTGAGGCGAAATTTAGCCGCCAGGGGGTTGTCATTAACAATAAGAATTGGATCTACTTCAGAAGTCATACCTGAGATACACAGCAGACACTCATTTGATGCTATATTTTACAGTCAATCATCTGGTTTTTACGAAAATAAACACTGGCTTAAACTGGCAAGTCAATTAACAACTGTTAAGTTTGAACAAGTCAATACAAATACATTATTTCAGCCCCATGATTTACCCTTCCAAGTATCTGAGTTGCCCAAGCATTTTACTCCTTTCAGAAAAAAAGTAGAGGAGCTTGCAATAGAACCTCCTGTCTCTTTTGATCAACACATATTGAATGGATTCAAAGATGATTCTGATCAGTGGCAGCACATCAGTTCAATTTTTGTAAATAAGGCTGAAGATTCAAGTTTTAAAGGTGGTGCACAAGCAGGGCAATCACATTTAATTGATTATTTCGAGAGTAAATCACCGTCAACCTATAAAACCACTCGCAATCAGTTATTAGGTTGGTATACAACAACTAAATTTTCACCTTGGTTGGCTCTGGGGTGTATTTCACCCA
>CALDFB010000112.1 GCA_937942365.1 uncultured Marinicella sp.
CCTAGAAATAAATATCGTTTAGATCGTCGGCTATTAGACAGTTTTCTAACGCAGATTGGTTGATTATTAAACTTGTCTTAAAGTTCCTACTGCCCATATGGGGCCTACTTTTGGTTGGTTTAACTTTAAAGCAAAGGTTTCTATTAACATCAAGAGGTGACATCCTAGGCGTGAAATTATAAATTTATACATTATTAAAAATTTAATTTTAACGGCTCTTGAAGCCTGTTTGGCACAATGCTCAAATCAGGTTTAACCCAATAAATATGATTGGATTTATTTTGCAATAAACCTTTCTGCTGCGCTAATCATAAATCTCATCATCTAAACGCATAATCGCTTCAGTCCCATCAAACCCGTGTCGATAGATCAAATCTTCACCAAAAGCGCAAGTAATAAAAATATTATTCACATCATTGGCTTCAATGTTTCCCGATGCGTTAAACAACTCACAAGGTTGAATAGGGTTATTGGCATCTATGGCTATACTGACATCGTACTTATCAGTATTATTTAACGGAGACATAAAAACAAATGCACCTTCTTCTATGATGGTCAAGTCATTACCCATATTTAACTGTAAAACCATGAAATTATCGTCAATCAACCCAGCAACAAAACCACCTACAAAGAATTGTGGTACTTTACAACTGACTTCAATATCAGTTACATTAACTCCCATAAAAATCCCTTTGCCATTGGCAATCGAACACCTTTGATTGGCTGAGTTTGAACTTATTTCGACCTCATAATTTGATCCATCCAGTAAATCATTTACAAAGCTGAAAGATTGATTATCATCAACCACCAAGTATTCTAGGTCACCATTAAGAGCTAAAGTAACGGAGTTATCGGTAGATAAACCTGTTACAGAACCTCCTATGCTGTAGACCTCGGTAACACAAATGATATTGACATCATTAACATCCTCACCGTTAAGTTCAGAGTCCCCCTGCTTCACCTGACATATTTGATTGGGTACACTGGGCTGGGCTAAGACTGTCACCTCATAGTCACTTCCATCGTCTAATAAAGTCATAAAAGAAAATGAACCGTTGGCAGTTAAAGTCAGATCGTCACCTGCATTGTTTTGCAACACGACTTCATTACCAATATCCAACCCTGATAATGTTCCGCCAATGGCATATTGAACGGTTATGCAGACGACTTCGATTGTATAATCTTCACCAGCAATAATTCCTGAATTGGCATTAACAAAATTACACACTTGGTTTGGTGTATCAGGTTGAGCAGTAATCCCAACATCAAAATCATTGGCATTAAAAAGCAGTGAAATGATTTGTGTTCCATCGGAATTAAAATCTATGTTGTCATTAGCATTACTGAAACTTACACTGTTGGTTGCAGCCAGGCCTGAAACATTAATTAAGAGATTGTAACTAGCTGGTATAACATATGCCGAACCAGAATTAATACCTCTGTCATCATCAAGAGGGGACCCTATCAACATCCATCGATCTGTCATACTCACAGAGTAACCAAATCGATGTAAAATTGCTCCATCACTGGCGGTTATTTTCTGTTGTTCGCTCCAACTGAACCCATCAAATTCAAAAACGTAAGCAGAACCGGAACTAGAACCAGCATCATCATTTCCATAAGCTCCTATCAATGCAAATTTATCAGTCAAGCTCACAGAGAATCCAAAAAAATCATCTCTTGAAGCATCATTGGGTGTTAGTTTTTGCTTTTCACTCCAATTGATACCATTAAATTCAAATACATAAGCTACTCCTGAGCGTAAAGTATTACCTCTATCAGCACCAATTAAAGCCTTATCACCCGATAGACTCACAGAAACACCAAAATTACCCATGACTACTCCATCGCTGGGCGTGAGCTTTTGCGTTTCTACCCAACCCACCCCATTAAAGTCAAACACATAAGCTGAGCCTGAGCCTAAGCCAATACTTACATCATCATCAAAGTTAGCAGCAATCAAAGCCCTGTCTCCTGATAGACTCACAGAAAAACCAAATTGATCACCAACTGCACCATCACCGGCCGTGAGCTTTTGAGTTTCACTCCAACTTATCCCATCAAAATCATACACATAAGCTGAACCAGATGCATTTCCAGAATCATCATCCAAAAAAGCTCCAATCAATGCCCTGCCACCTGACAAACTCACAGAAAATCCAAATTGGTCATCATCTTCACCATCGCTGGCCGTGAGCTTTTGAGTTTCATTCCAACTTACTCCATCAAAGTCATATACGTAAGCTGAGCCAAATGAAGGCACAGCTGTGTTATTATCGGTCCCAATCAATGCCCTGTCACCTGATAGGCTTACAGAAATGCCAAATCGATCTTGATTCGTACCATCACTGGCGGTAAATTTTTGAGTTTCAATCCAGTTCTCCCCATCAAAATCAAAAATGTATGCCGAACCTGAGTTCACACCAGCATCATCGTCTAAATATGCACCAACCAAAGCCCTGTTACCCGATAGACTTACAGCGTATCCAAATTGATCAGATGCAGCCCCTAATCCCTCGGGTGAAGGCAATAGCTTTATTTCATCTACCACACCTTTTAAACTCGACCATTTAGCATCACTGACAGCTGACGGTCGTAATTGATCAAAATCATTGCTAGCTATTAATGATTTAGACACTACAAGATTTGATACAATGATGATAAGTGTAATGAGTGTCTTTTTAATATATATACCGAAGTTCTTCATAATATTATAATCTACCAAAAAATCACCAAATAAACTAAACATTACCATCAAGTGTAATCAACATTAACAAATCAAGGCCTAAAACAATTCTTAGGCTAATGCAATAATGGCGCTGAATTTTCTTTCCTGATAAATAATAGACTTAGGTTTTCTTTACAAATCTTTTTCACAATTTACTATACCACTACGATAGGTATATTTGTGCCTAAATCATAAGAATACAAGAATACTAAAGATGACTTGCTTATGTAATATTTTATTTAATATTCAGGGAAATGTCTGAAATATCAATTTCAGGTTCAGGGATGTGTTCTTTTTCAACCAGTTTTTCACCCGCTTCATCCAGGCTTAAGTCATCGGTTGGGATATCAGGAGTGACTATTTTTTTGTTCTTTACAATGATTGAACCGACCTCTTCCATATCCATACCACTGATATCAATATCAGGCATATCAACTTCTTTAGTAATCACTATTGGCTCATCAGTGTCTTTAATATCAATGTGGTCAATATCTACTTCGGGTGGTTCTGGTTGAGGTTTTTCTTCCAGTTTGTCAAAATCCACATCCACTTTAATGTGCGAGGTTTCAATGTGTTTTTCAGGTGCTTGTACAGGCCTGAGAATAACTGTACCTGGATCATTTAACTCCCAATCATCCATACCTTGTTGTTGTTCAACAACCACATTTTTAACCATGCTGACTCGAATACCCGCTTTTTTCAAAACCGCGCGCATGTGATTGGCTTTATCTAAAGACAGCTCTTTTTTTAATGTTCGCTCTTTACCATCGAACATGATTTCGACTTTGGCAGGTGGCAACTTAAATAACTTCGAAAAGTTCTTTTTAACCTGATTCAAGTCAGCATCTCTGGCTATTTTTCCCTTGAAAGTAATTTTAAATGTTGTCTCGCTCATAAAAGTCCTGTAACTTCTTATCCTGTTTATACCACAAATTTTCACTCCATTTAAAGAGTTCTGCCTTGAAATCTGCATCTGTTGCGTAATTTTTGTTCAGTAAGGTCTCTGGAATAACAATTTTTTCACATTTGACCACTGCCTGATCAAAGTCGCCGCATAAGTATTGCCAAACAGTTGGAGCCTTCTTTTTGTAAGCCACAGTCACCAGTAACAACTGCCTCATTTGTTCGCCCATGCTCCCCATGACCACACCCACGCCTCCGGCCTTAGGTTTTAACAGGTATTGATAGGGTGATGCTTGTTTTTGTTGTTTTTGTATTGAAAAACGCGTACCTTCTATAAAATTAATAACTGAGGTAGGAAACGTTTTGAATTGCCCACATGACTTTTTGGTCTGTTCCATGTCTTTGCCTTTCAAGTGGGGATTTTTTTGCAAAAATTCTTTGCTATACCGCTTCATAAAAGGAAAATCTAATGCCCACCAAGCCAAGCCAAGAAAAGGCACCCATATCAATTCTCGTTTGATAAAAAATTTTAAAAAAGGAATTTTTCGGTTAAATACGGCTTGGATAATCGGAATGTCTGCAGTTGAGCAATGATTTGCAATCACTAAATACCATTGATCTTTGAATAATTCAGGCAATTGAGCAATCACCTTTTCACCATGGACCAAGCGATGCCCAATGGTATTAATATAAATCCAACCTTCCGCGATCCATACCAGTATTTTCGACAAACCAACACGTATTTTTTTGACTGGTAAAATCAATTTAAAAACCGCAAAAAACAATAACAGGCTAACCAATACCACAGTATTGATCACCAATACAATACTGGTGATGACTCCTTTCAAATGCTTCATCTTGGCTTAAATCACTATTAGTTGAATTGCATGATAAGTTTTATGGTGTTAAATACAAGTAAAATCGGTGATTATTTTATGATTTAAGTAGACAAATGAACAAAAAAAACTACAATATATCTCTTTATCCGTATTAAGAGATATATTAGCATTATGAGCAGTTATTTATTTACCTCAGAATCGGTGTCTGAAGGACACCCAGATAAGGTCGCTGACCAAATATCTGATGCCGTCTTAGACGCCATAATTAAAGA
>CALDFB010000113.1 GCA_937942365.1 uncultured Marinicella sp.
CAGTGCCGATGAGACTGATCCTGATACCAGCAATAATGAAGATGATGATGGTAATGGTGGTAATGCAGGTGGATCAGCCGATGTTGCTGTGGTTAAGACCCTTGATACAGCGGCTCCATTTACCAATGGTCAAACGATTCAATACACCATTACGGTGACCAATAATGGTCCAGATGCTGCAACGAATATTAATGTGGTTGATACACCGACCAATTTAACCATTACAAGTGTGAGCAGTACCAACTGTTCAGCTTTCCCTTGCACGATTCCATCATTGGCCGATGGTGCCAGTGAAGTGATTACAGTCATGGCGACGATCGACTCAAGTGGTGCCTTTGATAATGTGGTGACAGTATCAGCCGATGAATCAGATCCTGATACCACCAATAACGAAGATGATGATAACAATGGTGGTGACACCAGGCCTCTAGCCGATGTGATTGTGACCAAAGAAATCACTTCTCCAGGGCCATATGAGGTGGGTCAAACGGTCAGTTTTGCAGTTGTGGTCAGAAATGATGGTCCAGATATTGCCAATAATGTTGTCATCAGTGATGTACCAACAAACTTGACTATAGTTTCGGTCAATAGTCCTAACTGTTCAGCTTTCGATTGTGTTTTGAGCAGTTTAGCTGTTGGTTCAACTGAAACAATCACTGTTACCGCAACCATTGATGCAGAAGGAACGTTTGTCAATGCGGCAGCCGCATCAGCAGATGAAATAGATCCGGAGCCAGATAACAATGATGATAATGGTTCTGACGGTAATAATGGTGGAAACGTACCAGGATCGGTCCAACAAGTTCCTACACTGAGTGTTTGGGCGTTGTTATTATTGATTGCTGTGATGTTATTGACCTTGATAAACAATAACCTGAGACGCAGGATACATTAAAGTAAATCAAGGAAATATATATACCTGGCTAATTTCATATTGGCCGGGTTTTTCATTCTGTGAATTTAATGTGTGATTATTATTCAGTTTGAGTCGTTTGCGTTAAACTTTTAGCGCCTGCTGCAATGTACCGTAATTGTAAAACCGCACGTTCTTCTAGTGCTTTTTTTTCGGCAGGCTTTGCCGCGATAGACTCAGCTCCTGCATTAAAAATGACCGCTACCATGGCTTCCGCTTGAGCAAATGCAGCATCTTGATCAAATCCAATATGTTTGATGTAATCAGTCAGTTCAACGACAAAATATTGGATTTCATGAGCAACCGCTATTCGCAGAGCTCGAGTGGTCCCAGAGCGTTCATGGAATAGAATCCGGAAGATGTTGGGGTTGGCTTGAGTGAACTCCATGAAAACCCGGACTGAAGAAGCAATCACACTGGTTTCCTCGCTTATTCTTTGCCTGGCTTTACGCATAACTTGACGCAGCGCTAGGCCAGATTCATCGACTAAGGTCAACCCTAATTCTTCCATGTCTTTAAAGTGACGATAAAAAGAGGTGGGCGCAATACCTGCTTGGCGTGAGACTTCACGTAAACTTAAGGCGGCAAAGCTTTTACTTTCACTCAATTGCCCAATGGCTGCATCAATAATGGCACGTCTGGTGCGTTTTTTTTGTTGTGTGCGACTGTTAATCAATGTAGGAATTGTTATTAAAACAGTAAGGGTATCAATACATGACTATTGAAGCAAGTTTTTAACTTTGAGACCCCTGCATAAGTCATGAATCACGTAAAACCAACCAAGGGCCCTGAAGGCAAGTTTGAAAAGCTAACAACTGCGTTAGAAAACTCGCTTAAGGCACCTACTTTTGGCTTTTTTCTAAAGACCCAGACTTATGCAGAGGTCTCACTTTATTGTTTGAGAATGGCTTTAATACTTTTATTCTGCTATATTTGAGAGACTGTTAACAATATTGTCATAAATTAACTGACAAAATAACAGGTGATTTGCTCAATAGGTGCATTAATAAAGTAAATAAAAATACTTTAATGAAGAGCAGGTTTAAAAAAAGAGTCATGTCATTGAGTCTATAAAATATATAACAACCAAAGATTAGTGGCATTAATTAGATTGGTCAAAATATTGATTTCAATCAATGGAGTGAAGTAAGCAACCAAATCCTGATTCCTGTATTTGGAATCTAGATTGCATGATCACAGTATAACTGTGATGGTTATACACGCCCTAAGGGTGGGCAAAAATAATGTTTTGGCTTTCAACTAACTTATAAAGAGGAAGTACAAAATGAAAACTATGAGAAAATTAACCGCATTGGGCTTTATGGTCGGCGGTATCTGTTCGGCTGCACAAGCGCAAACTGATTTATTTTACCCTGAAGCCAGGACTGTTGATGGCTTAAAATCCACTTCAACAGTATTTCAAGCCTTGGCAAAAAACGACAGTATAGAATATATTGAAACAATCGGCCTGAATACGGCCGCTTTACAATCAAACAACAAATCTTTAAACCTTAATTTTGCCGAAGATTTACAGTTCAAAACCACACAGGTTCAAACTTATCCCATTGATGATGAATCATATGCTTGGGTTGGTGAAATAGATTTGGGTTTGAAACAAAGTAAAAATCCAATCGACGACCCTAATGAGATTAATCCGAATCAAGCCGTGTTCATGGTAAATGGCGATCGAGTCTTTGGGCAAATTATAGTTGAGGGTTTAGTCTATGAAATCCGTACCATGGAAAAAGGTGATGGATACTTTTTAGTGAAACGTGATTTCAGTGTTTTAAGTTACAAAGACGATACCCCCGAACATGAGTTCGATATTGAGTGGGACGATCAAAAATCTGCAGCTGGTGATGTGAATAAAATGGCTTCAAATGTGATCAATGTGATTCAGTTAATTACTGATCAGGCAATCAATGATGCTGGTGGTGTATCTTCTGCGGTAGATGCATTGCGCTTTTTCATCACTCAATCAAATCAAGTGTATAACACCAACGGTATTGATGCAGAAATGCGTAATGCGGGCTTGTATCGTGCTGGTGCGGAACTGAATACCAGTTCAAGCAATATGTTATCAAGGTTGCGCAGAACGAATGATGGCTATCTAGATAATTTCCCTGTAACTGTTAGAAATCAAACCAGAGCTGATTTGGTGGTATTGGTTACTACTACCTTGAGAAATCAGGGCCTTTGTGGTCAAGCTGATGGCATCGGTGTAGGTCAGGCTAATGCTTTTTTTGTCATAGATCATGATTGCACTGATTTCACTTTTGTCCATGAGGCAGGTCATTTATTTGGAGCACGTCATGACAATGATAATACCGGCAGGCCGTTTAATTTTGGTCGCGGTTATGTTGACAGAGTCGGAAACTTCCGTTCTGTGATGGCTGTGAGTTCCAACCCTCAGCCCAGACTAGGCGGATTTTCAAACCCTAATCAAACTGCAGGTGGTCGACCATTCGGCACATCTACCCGAAACAACAAGCGCGTACATGACTTACGTGCAGCTACAATGGCTGGTTTTCGTTGATTAAGAAGTCACTAAAGCTTCTTAATCACATCAGTATAATGTGATCAAAAGTTAAACCCTCAAACCTGATTGTTTGGGGGTTTTTTATTTATTGAATGTGGAAGATGTTAATTTAACTGTTGTCTTGACCCATCATCCAATAAACGGAAGTAGTTAGATCTATCAATCATCAACCCTTCTGAGTACCGCCATGGAAAGCTTTTTAAATAATCTTTGGGGTGTTTGACATCAATCGCATGAACCCTGCCGTCATAAAATCTTCTGACTTTATTTTGAATGGTGTGACCTACAACAATTGATTTGGCTCCAAATTTGTTTAACACCTTTTCAATTTCATCCGCGCTAAGATCATCTTTAAAGTACCCCCGATACCAGGAAGGTCCAGTTGTGGTTGATATCAGAAAGTCTGATTCTTCTATAGTTTGCTTGGTAAAGTAGGGTTTGCGATAATTCTCTCTGATAGCTTGATTGATTTGTTCCAGGTCAAAATCCATATCAGCTATTTTGGGGTGCATACCACCATGGGTAAACAGTGTATCATTTATTTTTTCAACACTGTTTTTACTGGCCAACCACTTGCCAATGAAAGATTCTTCACCATACAATTCGTGCTGGCCTTTTCCTAACATGGCTGCGATATAGAAATACTTTTTGGATGCTGATTGAAAGTTGCCTTGCAAGTTCTTAATTTCGTGGTTACCAAGAATATAGTGCACCATGCCACCAACCGCAAATGCCTCTTGTTCAAGTTTGTAAATTAACCACAAAACTTGTGTAACGGAATCACCTCTGTCTACAAAATCACCAACTAACACCAAATGACCGTTTCCAAAAGTCCATTCAAATTGGTCATTGATGACTTGATTGGCTACTAAAAAGTCACGGAATGCTTTGAAACCACTTTCTATGTCTGACAGGGCAATGATTGGTGCAGAGGCATGGTAATTGACAGCAGGTGTTTGAATAACTGGATTGACTTTGACTTTAAAATCCAAGGCTTCCAATGCAAAGTGAACATTGGCCTCAAATCCAGCCGTTGAGTCATAAGTATTTTGGTTTAAATAAAAGCCGTCCTCACTATTTCCGCGTATGGTTTTAACAGATAACTGGTCATTTTCGATGAAAATATGTGGGCCTTCTTTATCAAGCTTGAATGCCAAAGGATTTTGTATCAAGTGTGCATCGGCACCAATATAGATGCCAAAACCAACTAACAGCATAAAAAAGATGGTGAAGGTGATGATAAAATGCTTAAGGTTATGTAGGATCAATCTGAACATGATTAAGTCTCAAGAAAAGTAGTATTTCACTTGCGTAAAAAGTTGGACAGAGTCAAGTCATATAAAAAACAGGGAGACTGTAACCTAATCTGTGTATCTGCCTATTTTTAACCAATTAAGTTAAAGTAGGTAGATTATGAAAGACGAAGAATTTGAAGCAATGAAAGCGCTGAGCCAAAAGATTGGTAAAGGCCTTAA
>CALDFB010000114.1 GCA_937942365.1 uncultured Marinicella sp.
TGGAGGTCTATAACGATTTTTTGAAAGTTAGCTTAACTACAGCTCATTGATATTTTGAATTTTTCAGAACGTATAAATATGTTATTTGCGCTTCAAGGGTTAAAATAAGTTACTAAAAGACTGGTTTCTATTTCATTTTAAAATTGACTTGGTTGATGGGAAGAGAAACCTGTGACAGTACTGAAAGTAGCACTTATGCAAGTTTAAAATTTAAAGATATTGCATGCTCTGCATTGCTCAAAAATATCCAATCATATTGTGATACTAACAGCTACAAACTTTTAAATGCAATCAAAAATTGTTTCCTTTTAGCATTTCATTTACCCGCTAAAAATTGAAAGCTGCTTAATACAAATGAAAAACAGGTTTGTTTTCTATTTCTTTTGAGCGTTCGAGTTATGCCCGCCCACTTATTTTAAATGAAATGGAAATCCGCCTTAAGCTTTAACTAGTCACACAAAAATACGCATAAAATCATAATAAAACACATTCAATCAATTATTAGGTTTTTGATTTCATCTCGGACATGATTATGCCATCGATTATGCATTCATCTCAATCAGCAAATCTGTTTATTTGAAACAGGAAAAAAAATTGGATTTTAATTTTTTGACATCATGGTATTACAGCGGAGATGATGATGATGTGGATGGAGTAAATATGTCTTTTAAGTTTGTGAGGATCTCAGTTCTATATCATGTTTATTTTGTGATTTTAGTTAAATTTAGAACGGAAAGATAGAATGAGAATATGGATTATAAACGAACAGGATATAGATTCAGTTCTAATGAACAAATAAAGATAGATAATAATAAATGTCAGTAAATGAAAGATAATATGTAAATTAATTTCAAGTTACTTTGCATTCTATATGGTCACACACGACATGGTTCATGGACAATACTCCAGAAGTATTAGATTACCTCTTTAAAACACGGACTTTTAGTGCTCCTGCTACTTTTATTAATTGCTGTTGTACTTTATTTTGTACCGAGCGAATCTATTTCAACAGAGGTTGATTCTCATGGAGATGTACCCGTAACACCTGTTGCAGCCATCCATGTATCAAAACCACAAATTGAGGCATTGCCTCCTAACTTATCTGAGGTTGAGCCACAAATCATTCTGACGCTTGCTGGATCAAATACCATTGGCGCCAAGTTAGCACCTGCTCTAGCCAGTCACTACCTTAAGAGACTGGGTGCAGTGGGAACAATGGTAAAGAATTTGGAGAAGGAAAATGAAGTTCAGGTTGTGGGTTTTTTGCCTGATAAAAACCGAGTGGTGGCCATAGAAATAAAAGCCCATGGGTCCAGCACAGGGTTTAAATCGTTGATCGCAAAAGGCTCGGATATTGCCATGTCATCCAGAGGCATTAAAGAACAGGAAAACTTAGAATTGTTATTAGATATGGGTGACATGACCAAAGCTAATAGTGAGCACATCATTGCTTTAGATGGCTTGGCTGTTATTGTTCATTCGACCAATGCCGTTAAAACTTTAACTGTGGAGCAAATAGCCCAAATTTTTTCAGGACAAATTACCAATTGGTCTGAATTGGGTGGTCCTGATCAAGTGATTAAATTGCATAGCAGAGATGATCAGTCAGGTACTTTTGATACTTTTAGCTCTTTGGTCTTAAAAAAGTTTGGGTTGAAGCTGGCTCAATCAAGCAGGTATGAATCGAATAAAAAATTAGCTGAGGCAGTTCGTATCGATGAGGCTGCCATTGGTTTTACCGGATTAGCTTATGCCAACCCAGATATGATCATGAAAATTGCTGCTGCTGAAGGTTTGCCAGCTATATTACCAAAACAATTCTCCATCAGCTCTGAAGATTATGCCTTAAGTCGGCGTTTATTTCTGTATGCCAATAAAGCAAGAAGTGATAACCCGCACGTAGCTCAATTCATTGAATTGGCAGTTTCAGTAGATGGACAAAAATTGGTTGAGTTGGTGGATTTTATTCCTCAAAAAATAACATCTGCATTGCCTGTAGTTGACAGTAATTTCCCTTTGAAATATCAGGAGATAGCTGCCACAGGAAATCGCCTATCTATGACTTTCAGAATGCGTTCTGATCGAGCTGAAATTGATAATAAATCAGTACAAGATATTGAACACTTGGTTAACTATTTATCTGTAGTATCACATGACAAAGTGGCCTTGGTTGGATTTTCTGCTGGCGAGTCAAATGATGAAGAAGCAGATAAAAACAGGGCTTATGTTCGCAGTAGGTTATTGGCTTATGAGTTGAAACAAAGAGGCGTTAGTAACATTGAAATCATTGCGCTAGGTAATCAGTTACCCATTGATAACAATGGCAATGAAATAGGTAGGTATAAGAATAACCGCACTGAAGTGTGGATCATTAAGTCCGACGAACCGATTTAAACCATTGATTTATTTAACTAAAAAATTCAGTATATGATCAGCCACTGTTTGCGCATCGCTCATGTGCAAATGGTGATCACCGGGTACCTCAATAAATTCTGCTGGGTTCAACGCCTTCAGCCTGCTATCAAACATGGGGTAATCCAATGCATAGGTTTTAGGCTGGCCGATGATCAGTTGTGTAGGAGGCGATAATTCTTTTAAGAACTCACAGATATTCTCTTCAGACATTCTGAAAAAACTGCGTAATTTAAGTCGTTTGTCTGTTCGCCAATGATAGCCTCTAGCCGTTTTGTTTAAGCCTCTGGTCACCAGTGGCCTGATGAGGTTGCTATCCATGGGTGTGGCTGTTTGCCTGGCTTGGATGGCTTGTTCAATGTCAGGGTAAAATCGCTTATGTTCTAATGTATGTTTGTCCCATAATTTAAGTGCCTCTCTTAATCCTGATACAGCTTGACCTGGTTGATAGGGTGGAATAGGGCCTAAATTTTCTAACATCACCATTTTGTGAATCTGCTCAGGAAAAGCCGAACCATACATGGCAGCAATCGCAGCACCCATGGAGTGACATAGTAAGGTAAGTGGTGGGTTCATTTGTAGCATCACAGCCTGTAAGTCAACCACATAATCGGTAAATCCATAGATATGTCCAGGTGCACGATGATCTGAGTGGCCGTGCCCGGGAAAATCTATAGCAGTAATTTCCATGTCATGTTTTGTCAATAATGGGGCTAGGTGCCAGAAACTTGCGGCATTATCTAACCAACCATGCAAAGCCAACACTTTTTGTGTATTTCCATCGCCCCATCGTAAGGCGGCGATGTTGCCATAACGGGTTTTAAATGTGATTGATTTTGGTTCACTCATATCAGTACCAAGATGATGACTACTGCCAATATGATGCGGTAGTGCATGAACCACTTGAAATCTATTTTTTGAATGAATTTCATGAACCAATGGATACAAACCCAGGCTGCAACAAAGCTCATAAAAATCATTAAAAACACACCAGTAAAGTCATAGTCGTGCGGTGCTTGAATTAATTTCAAACCACCATAGGCAGCGGTCATCAAAATAGCGGGAATGGCCAGTAGAAATGAAAACTTAGCCGCTGTTGAACGACTTAAACCCAAGGCCATTCCTGCAGTTAAGGTAACCCCTGAGCGAGAAGCGCCAGGGATCAATGCCAAACATTGAGCCAAGCCAATCAGGATTGCGCTTTTAAAATCCAAGCCATTGCTGCGAGCAAAACGTTGACTGAACCACAATAAAACGCCAAAAACTACAGAAGCAGCAGCAATCACAACAACAGCATGTTCACGTAAGCTGTTGTCAATAAAATCAGCTAGGAGTAAACCGGTCAATGCAATGGGTATACTGGCAATCAGTAATTGTTGAAACAAGGGCCAGTTCTTGCCTGATAACAACGCCATAACATCTTTACGGTAATACCAAATCACAGCCAACAAAGAGCCAAAATGGGCGGCGATGTCCATCACCAAACCTTGATCTTGCCAGCCGGCAAATTTCCTTACCAATATCAAATGAGCAGATGATGAAATAGGCAAGAACTCGGTCAAACCTTGAATCAATGCCAATACCGCCCATTGCAAATAATCAGCCATCAATCATTCAACTGGTGTTGATAATTTTTCCAATGCATGAATGGAAAAATGTTGCGATCCAATGGATTGGCCTGTGCCAGGGTAAAAGCACCAACTTGATCGCCAAAAACTTTTTTAATATGATCTGTGGTTATTGGGTCATTGTTTTGCCATGCATCTATATCAATCAAAATGGCATTAGAATTCATGGCAATCATTTGGTTGGTGACTTTAGAAAATTGTGTGTAATGAACTGTTTGGCTGTCGAATACATGGTGGTGTAGCCGCAAGTCTGCAAAGTTGCGGCTCAAAATCAAAACTTGTGTTTGTGGAAAAACATACTTTATGATTGCCATGTTGATCGGTGACAATGGAATAAAGTCGATGATTGTTTTGTCTTCATTATTGACGATTTGTTGCAGTTGTTTGGTGTATTTCTTTCGTAAAAAATGAAGTTGAGTTTCGGTTAAATCATGCAACATGTTAACAGCCCATTTTTCAGCAAAAACGTCAACACGGCCGCTGGGCGTGATGCGATCAGTCAATGGTATGATGTTGTTGTCTTCTGACCAACTTACAAAATCTTGATAGCCGGTGGCAGGGTCTGCCAATACAAATTTAAAAACTGTATCATCAGAATTTGCAGTAAACTTCTGGACTGTTTTTTCTTCCTCGTCGCTGAGTAATTTTATGCCAGGGAAATCTTGAGGTTCTATGACTGAAAAATGTTGCCATGCTTGTTCATATAGTTGTTGCTCATCTAACAGCAGTCCGGCATATAAATGCATGGTTTGGTTAAAAGCTGCCACTTGTTTTTCACTGTCAATTGAATCAATTAACTTAATGGCTCGGTCAAATTCACTTAACTGTGACAGGGCTTTAAGTTGGAGTTTGATCGCTATATTATGATCTGGTTTATCTGCCAGTATTGGTTCGAGGTGTTTGATGACAGTCTGATAATCATTGGAGGCATAGTAACACTCTGCTTGTAGTAACAATGATTGGTGGTAATCTTTACTGGTTTGAACTATCTTTTGATAGGTGTTCAAGGCTTCTTTAAAATTGTTGTTTGCTTGGTGTATTTGACCCAGCATAAGCAATGCCCTGCTGTTATTGCCACGCATTAATACCTCATTCAAAACGGCTATGGCTGAGTTGGGTTGGCGGTTGTTAACATATGCCTGAGCTAATGCCATCAGCCAACTTGGATATGCCAAGCCAGATTGGCAGATCGGCGCTAAATAATGAATGGCGTCTTGAAAACCACCGTTGTGGATACATGAAAACCCGACTGCTATCATTAATTCTGGAATTTGTACTTTGTTGTTAAGTAATTCGTTGAGGTACTGATGGGCTTCTTGAGGATCGCTTTGCACAAGGCACATGCTTAAATAAGCTTTGGCTATGTGGTTGTTTGGCTCATCTTCTATGAGTTTTTTAAAATACAATTCAGCAAACCCCAATTCGCCTTGTTCAAGTCGCATGATACCCATTTGTAGTTTTAATGTGTGATCCTCGGGAAACTGTAACTCTGCTTCTTGCAATATATTTTCTGCCTGATCATAATTCCCTTCAATCAACAATAAGCGAGCCAGCTTAACGGTGGCAGGGATGCCATCCTGGTGAACTTTTAGCGCCAGGTGATAATTTTTTTTAGCCTTCTGAGGTTCATTTCTGATGGTGTATATATCACCGACGGCTAAATAGGAATGGAATAAATTCGGGTTTTCTTTGATCGAACGATTAAAAGCTTTCAAGGCTTCATCAAGCTGTTGATTGGCAAGGTGCATTTGACCTTTGAACTGTAAGTATCGGTAGGCATTGGGGGCCAGATTGACCGCTTGTATAGCATGTTGTAAAGCTTGTTCTAGTTGGTTGATGCGACTGCTGGCATGAGCGAGGCCAAAGTGGGCTTCGTCATTATTGGGGTCTTCGATCAAAAGTTTTTGATAGCCCTCGATAGCTTCTTCATACTTACCTTGGCTGTGTAATTCTTTTACAGTTTCAATTTGACTCATTATTTATCTCTTTTGTCGTTGGCTTTCTTGTATTTTATGGCTGAGTTATTCAATACAGGTTGCAATGATGTGATCTTCAATCCAAGACCGCATGCCCCAACCCTGAATAAAACCACAATGCCCTCCATGGGCAGTGGTTAATAAGCTAATCTGTGGTAGGCGATCAATTGTACTAAAATCCTCGAAAGGAATCACGGGATCATCCCAGGCCGTGATGACATGAGTTGGACATTCTATGGTGCCGATGGTATCAGGTGTGATCGAATAGCCATCGAAATATGCATCGGTACTGGTGTATTCAGTGTGATCAAGGATCAGCATTTGGGTCAGGCGTTCTAGGTTTTGTTCTTGTTGCCAGCTGGAATCTTTAAATAGATGGGGAAACAATTGATTCTTGATGTGTAAAGAGCGCTTCCATTTTTTTATAAAATATTTATTGTAGATGTTAGAGCCATGAATGGCATTCATACTGTTTTTGGGAATCAGTGGCGGAGAAACAGCAAATACATGCTCAAAACTCAAACTGGCTTGCTTGGCTTTCGAGGCAATACGCAATGCGAAATTTCCACCCAGTGAAAAGCCACATAGGATGAATTTTTTATTTGGGAACTGTTGTTGAATCTCCTGTACAGCAAGCATCACTTCCTCAATTCGACAGGAATGAAACAAGCCTTCATTCAAGTGGTGTGAATCACCATGGTCACGCAGATTAAGGCGATAGATATCTAAGCCTTTTTGATACAAGGAATTGGCCAGCAGTTGAATGTATGTAGATTGTGAGCTGCCTTCCCAACCATGTAATAATATGGCCACTGTATCAGAGTTGATTTTATTTTGACTGTAGTAACCCAGTAAAGAGGCCAGTGGACTGGTTAACGTTTGTTGTACTTCATTTTCGATGACTGGGTTATTTTTTCGTAACCGCAACAACCTGATTTTTGAGCTCGCTAATGCAGATTGAAGGTGTTTATTTTTAGGCCTTATGGGTGGCTGACATATAATCATTGTTCTTTAACTCCTGTTCCACATAAGCCCTTGCCTGTAAAGTCACTTGGCGTGCGCCCAGATCAAAATCTGTCACCACAGCGCCACAGTGAATTTCAACCGTAGAATTAGGCAGACTCAACACGCGCCACACATGCGCCAAGAAAAATTCATCGTTTAAAAAACCCACTTGATCATTACGTGTTCCATCTGCTTTTAAGAATTTTATGGCCACAGGTAAAATAGGCGTTTTGGTTTCTACGGCTGCATGAATCAGCTGTCGATGAAAAGTCCTGAGGTAACTACCATCTGTGACAGTGCCTTCAGGAAAAACGGCAACAGAACGGCCATCATTTAATCTCTTTTTAATTTGATTGATGACGCCTTTTCGAGATTTTGCACTGCCACGTTTTAAAAATAAAGTGTCTCCTACCATGGTTATCCAGCCCAAAATTGGCCAATATTTGATTTCGCTTTTTGCCACAAAGCCAGCGAGCATTAATGAATGAATAATAGGAATGTCTAACCATGAGACATGATTGGCAACCAACAGTACCGGTGATTTGGGCTTGTGACCATGTACATAAACCTTCAAGCCACAAATGAAGCACAATAAACGGGACCAATAAACCAGTAGGAATTCATTGGTGTCTCTGTTACGGAATATTTTGGCCAACAATATACCGAAAATCACAAACGGCAGCACAAATACCATCGCCAACAAGAAAGCGATCAGGCGCAGTAAAAAGCGAATGATATGGATTAAAGTATTCAATTATGTGGTTCGGGAAATAATTAAGCCGAGTATTATAAAAGAATTGACTGGTTTTTGCATTCGACAAGCCACTAAAGATTAAACACTGTGCAGTTGAGTTTAAGATTTATGTGAATATTTCAACGAGCCTGTATGGCTATTACTCTGGTAGTTGGGGTTTTGTAAGTCATGATGTTTAAGTGTTGGCCTAAAAATTAAAAAATAACTTTTATGATAATTGATTCTTCAGGTGATAATAAGCGTGTTTTTTAATTCATCGGCCATTAAACTGATTGCATCATGCGAAAATCAAGAATTCATATTTTAGGTATCTGTGGCACCTTTATGGGTGGCATAGCTGCGATTGCCAGACAACTTGGACACCAGGTTTCTGGTTCAGACCAAAACGTCTACCCTCCAATGAGCGACCAGCTGGCTCAATTGGGCATTGGCATACATCAAGGCTATGATTCAGAACCATTGGAAGTTAATGATTTAGATGAAGTCATTGTTGGTAATGTTATGACCCGTGGCATGGTCGCTACAGAACATCTGCTGCAAAATACCACCAAATACAGTAGTGGACCTCAATGGCTAGGAGATGCAGTTTTAAGGCATAAAAAAGTTTATGCGGTAGCAGGCACCCATGGAAAAACTACCACTTCATCCATGTTGGCTTGGATCCTTGAAGACAATCTAATGGATCCTGGATTTTTAATCGGTGGTGTATGTCACCACTTTCCCCAGTCAGCACGGCTCACTAACTCAGATGCATTTGTGCTTGAAGCCGATGAATATGATTCAGCCTTTTTTGATAAACGCTCTAAATTCCTGCATTACCACAGTGATGTGGTGATTTTGAATAACTTAGAATTTGATCATGCAGATATTTTCAAAGACTTGGAGGCCATCAAAACGCAGTTTCACCACTTGGTCAGAACCATTCCACGAAATGGAAAAATTGTGATTAATGGCGATGATGCCAATCTAAAAGAGGTCATTAATATGGACTGTTGGACGCCTCTGGTGTCATTCGGGAGTGATGATCAATCTGACTATTGGGTGGTTACTGATAAAAACAACCCAAGAAGTTTCTCAGTTCATGACAAAACGGGTTGTCAATTTAGAATCGACTGGACCATCACAGGCCAGCACAATCAATTGAATGCGTTGGCAGCCATGTTAGCTGCTCAAGAAGCAGGCGTTTCGATGATATCTGCTGCGGACTCCTTGAGTCGATTCCAAAATGTTAAACGCCGCATGGAATTAATTGGCCAGTGCCAAGGCATCACCATTTACGATGACTTTGCTCATCACCCTACGGCCATCAAAACCACTTTGGCAGGCCTTAAAGCTGTCAGCCAAGGTCGAACGATTGCTGTACTTGAGCCACGAAGTAACTCTATGAGGGCTGGTGCTCATGTCAAGGCTTTGCCAACTGCACTGGCCGGTTGCGATGAAGCCTACGTGATGATTTATCCGGATTTAGATTGGGATAAAAAAGTTCAAAAACAATTGAACGAACAATGTGTGGTTTTGGATTCTGTGGGCGCGCTATTGGAACGCCTTAAAAAAGATTTACAAGCAGATGACCAAGTGGTTTTTATGAGCAATGGGAGTTTTGATGATGTACCGAGGCGGTTGTTGGCGTTGCTACACACATCAATAACTATGCCTTAAATAAATATAAAAATCTTAAAGGTTTTATTCAAAGCCATTTGTGAATATAAGGTCTTTTTGTCTGCCATATATCACATAGGCTTCGCCTCTACTGAAGCTGACACCAGGGGCTCCAACATGAAAGTCATCGATGCCATCGTCATTAAAATCACCAGTAGGGCCTGTAGGCCCCAAAAAGTGCCTTCCACCTTTGCTGGGTACTTTAAAACCATTTTCACCATCTAAAGTACTTAAGTCAAAAGGGTGGTTAAAACCTTGTTTATTTCCAAATAAAATATAAACAGCTCCACCAAGTGATTGTTCACGATCTGCACTGATGCTGATGTCATCCAAACCATCATTGTTCAAATCTCCAGCAAAATTCACATGCGACCCCAAATAAGCTGCAGATGCAATACCGGGAATAGCAAATCCATTGATCCCATCTATGTCAGATAAATTAATAGTCTCAGGAAATGGCGTTGCGCTGCCGTATAGCACATAAGCTGTTCCATCAAAAAAGCTCTTATTAAAATTTTTGGTTCCAAATGCGCCTATGAGAATATCATAGATTCCATCATCATTGAGGTCACCAGCGGAGCTGACTGCATTGCCAGAAGCGTCATCAGTCATGATACCATTAATGATAAAGCCATTACTGCCATCCAGCGAAGACAGTTCAAAGGAGTCTCCAAACCCACTTTTATTGCCAAATATAACATAACTCGCGCCAGCCTCCTTAACAGCATTTGCATTGGCTCGAGAATTTCCAATGATCACATCATCAATGCCATCGTTATTGATATCACCTAAACGGTTAACTGAATAATCGGTTTCTAACCCACTATTGATTGGCTTTATGCTGAAGCCATTCATTCCGTTTAATGAATCCAAATCAATCGATGCAGGTGGGTTTTCACTGCCATAAATAATATAAGCATAACCATTGAAAGCATCCGATGCGCTATAACCGATTATTAAGTCATCTATACCGTCATGATTTACATCACCAGCAGAGCTTAATGATCGTCTACCTAGGCCAATATTTTCTCTGTTGCCATTAATGGCCACACCATGGGTGTTATCTAGAGTTGAAAGATCAAAAGTATTTTGGAAATTTTCGCTTCGCCCAAAAATAATGAAACTGGAATCAACACCTGAGGAAGTTAACAATAAATCATCCAGACCATCATGATTGAAATCACCAGCTGGCACTATAGTAGCCCCCAATCGTTCATTGTTATTGGAGCTCAGGATTTTAAAACCCGTATTACCAAAAACTGCACTTAAATTAACTGTCTCTGGTAGATTAACGGTGGAACCATAGATTACATAACAGGCTCCTTTTTCTTTGATTCCTTCATTGGTGGTACAGATGAAAATATCATCAAGACCATCGCCGTTGATGTCAACAGAGGAAGTCATTGAATTACCTATTGACGTTTCAGAAGTGTCTTCTCCAACAACTTGAAATCCGGCCTCACCATCTAAATAACTGCTTAAGTTGATTGTTGCTGGAAATTGTGCGATGACCTGCAAATGAAAAAAAATTAAAACTATAACCAAACTGTTTTTATAGAACCGATATTGAAACATAATCTATTAACTTAGTGTGTTTTCGAAAAATATTATACAAAGAATGCGATTTAGTACAAATATTTAATGTGATACCAGTGATTGAGATTCAATTAGAAAGTCATGCCATTTTCTTTTTTTGCTCGTGGGGAAAGCATGTCATGCATTACTCATTAAGTATCTGGACCATCACAGGACAGCACAATCAATTGAATGCTTTGGCTGCTATGTTGGCATCTCAAGAAGCTGGTATTACCATGCAGAATGCTGCCGGCTCATTGAGTCGGTTTTAAAATGTTAAACGTCGAATGGAGTTGATAGGTGAATCAAATGATATCATTATTTACGATGATTTTGCTCATCATCCAACTGCAATCAAAACCACTTTATCAGGCCATAAAGCTGACAGCCAAGGTCGAACGATTGCTGTGCTTGAGCCACGCAGCAATTCCATGAGAGCTGACGCTCATGCCAAAGCCTTGCCAATAGCACTGGCAGATTGTGATCAAGCCTATGTGATGATTTATCCAGATATGAGTCGGGATAAAAATGTACTAAAAAAGACAAAGTGCACAATGCGTGGTATCAGAATTTGTAGATGTCTTAATCGATAGACTTAAAAATGATTTACAAGCAGGTGATCAAATGGTAACTGGGGGAAAAAGTAGTTTTGACAATGCACCACGAAGGTAGATGAAGTTTCTGAAAAATGAGTATTGTAACTTACATGTGACGACTAAAAAACCCAGCACATGGCTGGGTTTTGAATTGCAATTTGGGAAAATTTTTCAGAATCGAGGTTTGTCCTCAGCATTTTCAAAGTTTTTGATCGACTCAAGGATCTCTTGTTTGGCTTCTTCAACACCACCCCAGCCTTCTGTTTTAACCCATTTTCCTTTTTCTAAGTCTTTATAATGCTCAAAAAAGTGGGCAATCTTGTCCAGAGTTTCAGCATTGACATCACGAACGTCACTGACGTGTCTGTATAAACCACTGACATCATTGACAGGAACAGCGATGATTTTCGCATCTTCACCACCTTCATCAGTCATCTTCAAGACGCCAACTGGGCGGCATTTGATGATGGAACCAGGTAACAAGGGTATAGGCATGATCACACAAACGTCTACTGGATCGCCGTCGCCACATAAGGTGTGAGGTACAAATCCGTAGTTACAAGGGTAGCGGAAAGCGGTGTTCAAAACACGATCAACCATGATCATGCCAGAGTCTTTATCGACTTCATATTTAACGGCTTCGCCATTACGTGGAATTTCTATCAAGACGTTGATGTCATGTGGTGCATCAGAACCTACTGGAATGTGTTTTAAAGACATGTTTGTATCCTTTACGGTATGAAAAACCGTACTGTTCAAAAGCCGCGTATTATAACGATCTGAATAGATATGTACATGCTTTTTAATTGATATTTTGAGGTTTGTTGGTGGTTTGATAAGTTGAACAGAATATATTGTAAATTAGTCTGGTTATTTTCTGAAAATGATTGAAAAAGTCAGAAAATTAATTATTCGCTCATTTCAGTATTATGTTAAATATTTGTTTTGCAAATCAGTGCTTTGCGGATGAGCGATAACTTCCATATTGTTGGTTAAAAATGCTGGGAAATAGTATAATATCAGGCGAAGAAAATAGACCCCCTCAACCTTCAGGAGCACATCGATGTTCGAACTATTTGATGCGGTTTTAGCCGCTCGGTTGCAATTTGCTTTCACCATTGCTTTTCATATTATTTTTCCCGCATTATCTATTGGTTTGGCTTCCTTTTTAATGGTGCTTCAGGGCTTGTGGTTAAAGACAGGTCGTGATATTTACCGACGTGCCTGGCGTTATTGGGTGAAAATATTCGCTGTTATATTCGGCATGGGTGTGGTTTCTGGTATTGTGATGAGCTATCAGATCGGCACCAACTGGAGTGTATTTTCAGATAAGACAGGTCCAATATTGGGTCCGCTTATGGGCTATGAAGTTTTGACTGCTTTTTTCCTTGAAGCTGGCTTTTTGGGTGTGATGTTGTTTGGTTCAAACCGGGTCAGTCGTCGCTTGCATTTTATGGCAACTGTCATGGTCGCCATTGGTACCATGATCTCTGGATTCTGGATATTATCAGTTAATTCGTGGATGCAAACACCAGCTGGATATGCGATCAATGAGGTCGGTCAATTTATTGCAACTGATTGGTGGCAGGTGGTGTTTAATCCATCATTTCCATATCGATTGGTGCACATGATGTTGGCCGCTTTTCTGAGTACCGCATTTTTGGTGGGTGGGGTGTCGGCATGGCATTTACTCAAAGACCAAACCAACTCTGCCGCTAAACTGATGTTTTCTATGTCGATGTGGATGGCTTTGATTGTCGCTCCCATTCAAGTCATTGCTGGTGATTTGCATGGACTCAATACATTAAAGCATCAGCCCATGAAAATTGCAGCGATGGAAGGGCATTTTGAGAGCCAAAATGGCGCACCTTTGATTTTATTTGGTTGGCCAGATGTTGATAATGAAGTAGTACATGGCAAAATAGCAATACCTAAGCTGGGTAGCTTAATTCTCACTCATGATTCCGAAGGCTATCTGGCTGGCTTAGATGCTTATCCTAAAGAGGACTGGCCTAATGTGCCCTTGGTTTTTTGGTCATTTCGAATTATGGTGGCTATTGGTTTTGCTATGGTTGCTGTAGGGCTGTGGTCCGCATGGATGCGATCAAAGAAAAAGCTGTATGTGGCCAAATGGTTAAAGCGGGTTGTGGTGTTGATGACGCCCAGTGGAACGCTGGCCATTTTAGCTGGTTGGATTACCACAGAAGTGGGTAGACAGCCTTATACGGTCTATGGCTTATTGAGAACAGCAGATTCGGTTTCTCCATTAGATGCACCGGCCGTGAATGCCTCTTTGTTGGCATTTGTATTGGTGTATTTTTTGGTTTTTGGTGCAGGCATATATTATTTACTTAAACTGTTCAAACGTACACCCAGTTTAAATGAAAGAGACATCAAAATTGGTCATCCTAGAAGGGCAGCTGGGATCACACCCATTCAAGGCTTAACAGATGAATTGATTAAAGACACTCGCTCAAACAAGGGAGAATGAATATGGATTATGTATTGATTTGGGCAGGTTTAATGGCTTTTGCCGTGTTTGCCTATGTGGTTCTGGATGGTTTCGATTTGGGCATCGGTTTATTGTTTCCAATGATTAAGGAGCCTGAAGATAAGTCAACAGCAATGAATTCCATTGCACCTTTTTGGGATGGCAATGAAACTTGGTTGGTATTGGGTGGCGGTGGGCTGTATGCGACATTTCCGCTCGCTTTTGCCATCATTATGCCGGCTTTGTATGCACCATTAATAGTTATGCTGTTGGCCTTGATCTTTCGCGGGGTGGCCTTTGAATTCAGGTGGCGAGCTGAAACAACTGAAGGCATGAAACTTTGGGATTTGGGTTTTACTTTGGGTTCATTCCTTGCGGCTTTTGCGCAAGGCATTGCATTAGGCGCATTGGTACAGGGCATCGATGTGGTTGATCGTGCTTATGCGGGTGGTTGGTGGGATTGGTTGACACCATTCAGTTTGTTAACGGGCTTGGCTGTGGTGATTGGCTATGCACTATTGGGTGCTTGTTGGTTGACTTATAAAACAGAGGGTGCTTTACAACATTTCTGTCAAAGGGCTGCTTGGAAATTGACATGGGCTTTGGGTGCCATGATAGCAATGGTCAGTATTTGGATGTTATTCAAACAAGATCCGTATATGAAGCGTTGGTTCGATTACCCTAATTATTTGTATTTGTCTCCGGTTCCAGTGTGTGTGTGGTTATTGGGTTTGTATTTATTGCGGGCATTAAGAAAGGGACAAGAGTTGGCGCCATTTTTGTCAGTAATTGGTTTATTTGCCTTGAGCTATTTTGGTTTGTGTATCAGCTTTTACCCCAATATTGTGCCTCCACAAATCAGCATATGGCAAGCGGCATCCCCTGATTCCAGTTTGAAATTCCTGCTGGTGGGTGCTGCTGTATTGATACCCACCATCATCACTTATACTGCCTATTCCTATTGGGTTTTTCGGGGTAAAGTGAACCCTAAAGATCAATACCATTGAGGCAGTCATATGAATAAAAAGTGGAAGCAGAGACTCTGGTTTATAGGACTTTGGTTGGGAGGTGTGGGTGCGCTTTGGGGAATCAGCATGGTCATTCGACTGGCATTAAGTTAAATAAAAGTTAATTAATTAATAATACGCGATTGCTTAAGTCAAATTAGTCCATTTAATTTTGTTTCAATGGTGTCATTTAATTATAATCATGGCTTTTTAACAAAAGGAATTCTTATGAGATATAAAACTTTGATGGTAGCCAGTTTGTGGGCTGTTAATGCACAAGCAGAGAATACTTGGAATGGCTGTTATGTGGGTGCTTCAGCCAGTATTATGGAAAGTTCAAATCAGTGGACCACTAATGTATTTCAAGGTGAAGTATTGAACGAAAATGCGGGTTCTGCAGATGCGGATGATGAAGCCGTGGCCATTCAATTTGGCTGTAATTTTCTTGAGTCAGATGACTGGGTATTCGGTGCTAAGTTAACGGCTGCTGATAATGAGTTAAATGCTTCTCACTTGTACGTTGGTGGCACCAGTGCAGATAACTTTATCTCTTATAATACAGAAGATGTGGTTTCTATCATAGGTCGTGTTGGGTTCAAAGCCAGCGATAATGGTTTGTTATACGGTAACTTAGGTTATACACAAAGTTCACATGTGTATACAGATATTGCTCAGACACCTTTTGAATTCTCCTTCAGATCGCGTGAGAGTCAAAGGGGTGTGTTGATAGGTGTTGGTTATGAACACAAGTTATCAGGTGGTTTTTCTCTTTTTGCTGAATACAACTACACAGACCTTGGAGACAATAACATCGTTCTTGAAGATTTAATCGCTACCAGCGAATATCGAGCCACTGTAGATCAGGATTTATCGCAGTTTAACCTGGGTGTTAATTTCACCTTTTAAACGCAAGAATATTTATTGAGTGCGATCAAAGCCACGAAAGCTGATGGCTTCAGCCAAGTGGTTTTGCTGAACCAGCTGTGAACCTTCTAAATCTGCGATGGTTCTGCTGACTTTAATGATGCGGTGATAAGCTCTGGCAGAGAGTTTCAATTGATCTACCACTTGTTCTAAAAAATCCAGTAAAGGTTCACTCATTGGTATGAACTGTTCGATTTCTTTGCCTTCAAGCTGCGCGTTACACTTACCTTGATTACGCTTCAGTTGAATTTTTCGACTTTGGATGACTTGTTGTTTAATGGTTTGGCTGTTGGTTATATTTTTACTGGGTTGGCGCAGGGTTTTATGTGGGATCCGAGGTACCTCAACTTGTAAGTCTATGCGGTCTAGTAAGGGGCCTGAGATTCGGTTGCGGTAATTCTGTATCTGCCCTACCGAGCATTCACAAGTCCTGTCAGGATCTCCAAAATATCCACATGGACAAGGGTTCAAACTGGCCAGTAATTGAAACCTGGCTGGGAATTGTGCAGTTCTGGCTGCTCGTGATATGATGATTTTTCCAGATTCCAACGGTTCGCGAAGTACTTCTAAAACATGCCGGGAAAACTCAGGAAGTTCATCTAAAAATAGAATTCCATTTTGTGCCAGTGAGATTTCTCCAGGCATCGGATTTGAGCCGCCCCCCACCAATGCTGGGGCTGATGCGGTGTGGTGAGGATTGCGAAATGGCGGTTGACTCCAACATGCAGGATCAAATCCTTGTGCACTGATAGAGGCCACCGATGCAGTTTCTAGTGCTTCGGCTTCAGTTAATTCAGGCAGTATTCCAGGTAAGCGACTGGCCAACATGGTTTTTCCGGTGCCAGGAGGTCCAAAGAACAGTAAGTTATGTTTACCAGCCGCTGCAATAATTAATGCCCGCTTGGCGTGTTCTTGGCCTTTGACATCGGCCAAATCTGGACATTTATTTATTGCATTGATTCCTTTCAATTCAGCCAGAGGTAATTCATCCACGGTATCCATCCAAGCGGCCACTTCAAGTAAGTTGTCTGCTAGCATACAATCACAAGACTGTACCAAGGCGGCCTCAACACCATTGTCGACCGGACAAATCAAGCTGCGTCCGGTCATCGCCACCGCACTTACCACAGGTAAAACACCACGAATCGGGCGTAAATCACCACCTAAGGCCAATTCGCCAACCAGTTCTACATCAAGCAAACGATCGCGCTTAATTTGGCTTGAGGCAGCCAAAACACCCACTGCGATGGGCAAATCGTAACGGCCACCTTGTTTCGGAATGTCAGCGGGTGATAAATTGATGGTGATGCGGTGTTGAGGAAACTCATAACCAGAATTCATGATCGCTGCCCGCACCCGATCTTTGGACTCTTTAACCGCCGTTTCGGGCATACCTACAATCGATAGTCCTGGTAAGCCTCTAGAGATATGTACTTCTACCCGAACCTGAGGCGCCTGTATTCCATATTCTGCCCTTGATAACACCACTGCAAGTTTGGTCATCACTCAATCCATCAATCAAATCGGTCAGTTTATGTTTTGCATCATTGATTGAACAGTAGTTGATTTCTGATTGGGCTGTAGGAAAACATAGTTGAGGGTTGTAGTGATAGTTACAACTCAGCGATCAGTTTCTGAGTAAAGCATCCTACGAAATCAACATCTCTGACTCTGCCTATTCTTACTTAAAAAAACTGAGAATTCTTTGGGTTAGTTTAACGAATCGCAAACTCTGTCGAGTGCATAAGATACAAGCAAATTTCTATCTACTTTTCCTTTTTGCAAGAGTGAGTCACTATCCTTGTCCTGAAGAATAATAATTCCATGTATCGACCCTCTTAAAAACATTGCTGTCTGATATAAGTTAGGTGCTTTTCTTTTACTAATTGTGCCATCTT
>CALDFB010000115.1 GCA_937942365.1 uncultured Marinicella sp.
GCTTACTGGCTAAGTCAACAGCAAATAAACCGGTATCATGTGAATACAAAGGCGAGGTCAAATAACCACCTGAGTCTGCTTCAAATACAACTGTTTTTCCATCCGAAGAAATCATTGGACTGGTAAAATGTCCAGGTTTAACGGACAGGACTTTTGACCTGCCTTGTAAGCTTGAGATCCGCACCGTTCCCAGCTTTTTATCATGCCATGTGGTGTAGACGATATTTTTACCGTCAGGACTGAATTGGGGATAAAACTCAAAATGATCTTGCTGCTTGGTCAGCCTTTTGGGCTGGCCTTGCATCACACCATCATTTAAACCGACCGTGTATATATAACCCATTGATTGAAACACGGCTTGATCACCACTGGGCGAAGCTTGTAGCCATCGCAACATTTTTGCATCAAATTTTTCAGGAGACACTTCATTTTTGACCGTCACAGCCGCCCTTATTTCCCTTTGATCATTAACTTTAAACGGGATGATTTTAACTTTTTGTGTTTTGACATCTATGTGGTGGATTTTTCCTTTGGCATAAAAAACAATACCCTGACCATCCGGCGTCCAAGACATGGTTGGATAAACACCATGAATGGCCCATGTTTCTTGCATATCTCGTTCTAACTCTGTGTAGATGGGTTTAATGGCGCCGCTTTCACGGTCTTGGATGAACAATGCGCTGTTGTTCCTGATTCGGCGCACAAAAGCCAACGATTGACCATCTGGTGAAGGTGTGGGTCTGACTGCACCACCTGGGCCTGAAACCCATGGTTTAATCTCTCCAGTGGTCAGCTCTATCGCAAATATTTCATAAATTTGATTGTTGCCATCTTTGGAGTATTCAAAATATTTGCCGGGGGTTGAATCTCTAGAAAATAATACGTGTTTTCCATCAGGTGTATAAACAGGTTCACCCAAATCTTTCTGTTCATTGGGTCTCTTGTTCAATTGCACACCCTTGCCTCCAGTCTTGTGATACATCCAAATTTCACCTGAACCCAGAGACCTCATACCTGTAAAATGTTTGCGCGCAACAATGTAATTACCATCTGGTGACCAAGATGGTGAATTCAACAACCTAAACTTTTCTTTACTCACTTGCATCGCATCACTGCCATCCACCGACATGGTCCAAATATTATCGCCACCACCTTGATCTGAAGTAAAAACTAATTTCGTCCCATCTGGTGAAAATTTGGCTTGCATATCCCATGCCATAGAATTGGTGATGTTTTTTGCCATACCGCCTGTCATTGGCATGGTATAGATATCACCCAGTAAATCAAACACGATCAATCGACCATCAGGACTGACATCCACGTTCATCCATGTCCCGTTATCGGTGTTGATATCGATCATCACTTTTTCGCCAGGCGGGTTATTGACATCCCACTTCTTATCTTTATTGGCACCGTCGCCTTCTTCAGCACCATAAGTGAATTGGGGCACACATAAAAACAATAGGATCAGCATGTATTTAATTTGCATAAGTTGGTCTCGTCAGTCAACAAAACCCATAATTATACGTTCATTATCTGCATATATCGCTTACAATTTGGACAATTTTCTTAACCACTACCATCATGACTATAGGCCTGGGTGAAATCCTCTCATTACTGTGTGCTTTACTGTGGGCTTTTGCGGTGATTTGTTATCGCAAAGCTGGCGATCACATCAATGTCAGTGCCATGAATTTATTCAAAATCTTTTTGACTTTTGTATTAATGATTCCAACTTTATATTTCACTGATGGCCTAAAGCCTCCAGACTTATCTATTTCTGATTGGAGCCTACTCTTGATCAGCGGCTTCTTTGGTATCATGTTGGCTGACTTGTTTTACCTGAGAGCTTTACAATTGATCGGTGCGGGCTTAACTGGATTAACCGGTAGTTTGTACAGTCCATTTGTCGTATTCATTTCATTTTTCTATTTAGGCGAACGGCTGAATAGTTGGCAAATCATGGGTATGGCATTGGTTATCGTTGGTGTCATTGTGATCAGCTACCGACGCAAGTCAGCTACTGTGGAACACCCTCCCATCAAAGGATTTATTTTTGCAGCCTTGGGTGTTTTTTTCACTGCTTTAGGGATCGTCATCATTAAACCAGTTACCACCGAACTGCCATTCTTTTGGATCATTTTCATTCGCACCATTGGTGGCATCATCACCATGTTCTTGTTCAATATGCTGTTGCGCAAAAACCTCAATCCATTAGCGGCCATCCAAGGTGCTGGCAAATTTTGGCTCATTGCAGGTGCTTTTCTGGGTCAATACTTATCTACCATGATCTGGGTTGCCGGTTATAAATATACATCAGCATCTGTCGCCTCAATTTTGAATGAAACGGCTTCCATTTTTATTTTCATTTTAGGCTGGCTGATATTAAAAGAAGAAATCAACCAACGTAAAATAGTTGGCGCAATCATCAGTATTTCTGGTGTACTATTGGTGCTACAAATGAATTGATCGGTGCGCTGCTTTGACATCAGATTCACCTGAAAGACTTTACCATGGTGTCTCATTTATTATTCAGTATACTCATGGCTAAAAATTTGTCTCATGCCAAACCAATTATGTTCATCACGGGCCAAAATGGCATGCTTGGGCAGCATATCACTCAAGAACTTGATCAGACCTATCATATTCATGGATTAACCAGAAAGAACACATCGACCAACAACCCCAGTTGGAATTACCGCGAGTCATTGAAAGAACTGAATATTCAGGCTCCAGATACAGTCATTCACTTGGCTGGCGCTGGCATTGCTGATAAAAGATGGAGCCAAAAATACAAACAGACCATTTATGATAGCCGCATACAGGGCACCAAATGGTTGGTTGATGAAATCATGTTATTCGATCACAAGCCCAAAACTTTTCTTTGTGCTTCAGCTATTGGCTACTACGGACACAGACCCAGCGAATCACTGGATGAAGAATCAGCCAAAGGAAACAACTTTGTGGCCAAAATTGCTGAGCACTGGGAAGCAGCTACCAAACCACTAAAATCAACTGATATTCGTTTAATTAATCTCAGATTTGGTATGATTTTATCCAAAAATGGCGGCGCATTGAAAGATATGTTGCTGCCTTTCAAGCTAGGCTTGGGCGGCCGCTTAGGAGATGGCCAACAGCAATACAGTTGGATCAGTATAGATGATGTCATTCAGGTCTTAGATTTTCTGATCAAGAACCCTGAATGCCAAGGTGTATACAATCTTACAAGCCCCAATTCTGTGACCAACGCACAATTCACGCAGACCTTAGCCAAAATATTGAAAAGGCCTGCTTTTATGCATATGCCAGCCTTTATGGTGCGATTGATTTTTGGTGAAGTAGCTGATGAGCTATTATTAGCTGATGCGCAAGTTTTACCCAAAAGATTGTTAGCTGGGGGCTATCAGTTTAAACATACCGAATTAGATCAAGCCTTACAATGCATCATCAAAGGGTAATAAGTTTATGAACATTCTTATCATTGGTGGTCACCGTGGCATTGGATCTGCAATAGCCAATAAACTACATAATGACCAGCACCAAATCATCAAAACCAGTCGCAGTTATGGCGATTTAGAGTTAACAGAGCATGGATTTTGGCAGATCCATTGTGACATCACCAATGAAGATTCCACCCACACATTGAGTCAGCAATTACAGGGTCAATTCAATCACATAGATTGGCTGATCAATTGTGTCGGTATTTTGCACAGTGATGAATTTATGCCTGAGAAATCACTGAATCAACTTAATTTAAATCAGTTAAATCAGAACTATATGACCAATGCAGTGAGCCACTTACTGCTGATCAAGACCTTAAAAAAACTCATCATTCATGCTGAAAGGCCATTAGTCACTTCTGTATCAGCCCGCATTGGCAGTATTGAAGACAACCATTTAGGTGGTTGGTATGCTTACCGTATGAGCAAAGCAGCTTTAAACATGGGTTTAAAAACATTGGCCATTGAGTGGCATCGTAAACACCCCAAAGTTAAATTCTTACTGTTGCATCCCGGTACCACAGACACAGACTTATCGGCCCCATTTCAAAGAAATTTACCCAAAGGTCAATTACAAACAGTTGAATTAACCGCTGAATTATTGGTAGAACAAATGATTAAAAACCAAGATCACAGCAGCAAATACCCCTTATTCATAGACCATAAAGGTCAAAGCATTCCCTGGTAAAATAGTTCCAACAGAACATTTCTTAAGAACGTCCTGATCTATTCAAAATTTTCTGGTACTCATGTAGTTTTGAAGATCAGCAAAAAGACGCTTTGAGCTTTCGGATATCAGCTAATGCCGCTCACTGAGCGAAGTCGAAGTGATGTTGACTGGTCATTTTGTTTTATAAAGGCTTCGACTCCGCTCATCCAGCGGATGTGTTTATATTGATGTCCACATAGACTTGAGGATTGAGCTGATTTATGTCATAGTTCGGTTTATGAAAAAAGCCACATTTTTGACCACAATAATCATTGGCCTGATTTTAATAATTAGCCCATCCGAATCACAAGCGCAAGATCTGAAGAAACAGATGATCTTGGCACTACAACAAGACCAAAAACACCGGGTCGAGATTAAACAATTAAAAACCAATCAACAGCATAATATCCAGTTGATCAAAAAACTACAGCAAGCCCAAAATCAATTAGACCAGAAAAATTTACTGATATTAGATCAGGTGATTGAGCAATTAGGTCATTGGCCTGCCATCGATGATGTAGGAGAAAATTCGGCCAAGATAGCCTTACTGCTTTTTAAGCGAAGTCACATCGAACATCAAGCCGAATATTTACCCCTTTTGCTGACAGCTGTAGAATCCAAAAAAATACCGGCCAAATGGTATGCAGAAGCTTATGACCACCATTTAATGTTACAAGATTTACCACAAAAATTTGGTCATTTAATGATCAAAGGGAAATCAGACCAACATCAAACTTTGTACCCAATTAAGTCCATTCAAAATGTAAACAATAATCGAAGGTCAATAGGTCTGCTGCCATTAAAGTACACTTTGGGAAATAAAAATCTTTTATTAAGAAACAACCTGGGGTCTACAGGAATTGATCAGTCTTATGACATATTACCCGCCCAAAAATTGCTGAACATGGCTGATTTGGCCATGAACTGTCTAGATCAAACCTATCCAAACTCTGTTAAACATGTGCTGAATTCAGATCAAGACGCTGCTTCACCGAAAATTTTATATCCTGCGTTTTTTGGCTGTTTTGACTGGCACTCATCCGTCCATGGGCACTGGTTGTTAGTCAGAACTGCAAAATTATTTCCCAATCATCCTAAAACCGTCGAAATCATGCAGCGACTGGGCGCACATTTCACAACTGAAAAACTACAAGCCGAGTTAGCATATTTTCAACAACCAGGACGAGCTGGTTTTGAAAGGCCTTATGGTTTGGCATGGTTTTTACAACTCTATGCTGAACTGCATGACTGGCAAAACCCACAAGCACAACAATGGCTACTTGTCATGCAGCCGCTCAAAGAGCATATCGTAAAACAACTTTCAGATTGGATTCCCAAGCTGGCCTACCCCATCAGGACAGGTGAGCACAGCCAAACAGCGTTTGCTTTCGGCTTGGGCTTTGACTATGCCCAAATTACTGCCGATAAAGACTTTGAAGCCTTATTGGTACGACACAGTAAACGCCTTTATTTAAAGGATAAAAAATGCCCAATTAACTATGAGCCTTCAGGTCAAGATTTCTTATCTCCTTGTCTAGCTCAAGCAGACTTAATGCGCAGGATACTGCCTCATAAGGAATTTGCTCAATGGCTGAAAAAATTCTTACCCAAAATTAAACAAGATAACAAATGGCTCACCATTGCAAAAGTGACTGATCGAGTTGATGGTAAATTGGCGCATTTAGATGGCCTGAATATAGCCCGTGCTTGGATGCTTGAAGGTATAGCCAGTGGCTTACCCAATGATGACAAACGCCGTTTAACTTTAACCAAACTAGCAGACCAACATGCCAAGTCTGGCTTAGCTGCGGTTACCGGTGAACATTATGCTGGGGGGCATTGGCTGGGCTCATTTGCCAGTTATTACTTGACCCAACGGGGTATACCTGATTGATTGTAAAGATTGAATAATCATGAGAAAAATCGCCAAATCTAATAAGCTTAAAGGCGTTTGTTATGACATTCGCGGCCCTGTTTTGGCAGCTGCCAAGAAAATGGAAGACCAAGGCGAAAAAATTCTCAAATTGAATATAGGTAATCCAGCCCCATTTGGATTTGAAGCACCTGATGACATTGTCAGAGACGTTGTCCATAACATCACCGATGCTGAAGGCTATTGTGACTCCAAAGGTATATACCCTGCCCGCGTGGCCATTTATCAATATTATCAAGAACGCAAACTCACCAATCTAAATATCGACAACATCATCATAGGTAATGGTGTGAGTGAATTGATAGTCATGACCATGCAAGCTTTGTTGAATGATGGAGATGAGATGCTGGTTCCCGCACCAGATTATCCGCTATGGACTGCAGCGGTTAATTTATCAGGTGGAAAAGCCATCCATTACCTCAGTGATGAAGAACAAAACTGGAGCCCGAATTTGACCGATATAGAGGCCAAAATCACTCAAAATACGCGGGGGATTGTGTTAATCAACCCCAATAACCCAACAGGTGCTGTCTACACAAAGCAACAATTACAAGCCGTGGTAGAACTGGCGCGCAAACATGATTTAATTATTTTCAGTGATGAAATATATGAATTAATCAGGTATGACGACACACCTTATACATCCATTGCATCATTAGCTGATGATGTGATGTTTGTCACATTCAATGGCCTGTCTAAAACTTATCGAGTGGCTGGTTATAGAACTGGTTGGGCAGTTATTTCTGGTGCCTTAAATGGTGCTACTGAGTATTTAGAAGGTTTAAATATACTGTCTTCCATGCGACTGTGTGCCAATGTCCCTACACAATATGCCATTCAATCCGCACTTGGCGGTAAACAATCCATTCTACAGCTGACCGAAAACCAAGGTCGTTTAAACCAACAACGTAAGCTAGCTTATGAAATGATCAATGAAATACCCGGTCTTTCGACCACATTACCGAAAGGTGCTTTGTACTGTTTCGTTAAGATTGACACTGAAAGATTTAACATCACCGACGATGAACAATTTATTCTGGACTTATTAATCTCCAAACACATTTTATTGGTTCATGGCAGTGCCTTTAATTGGCCACAGCCAGATCATTTTAGGCTGGTTTATCTGCCACAGGTCAATGTATTAGAAGATGCCTTGAATCGACTGGCTGATTTTTTAAACAATTATCGGCAAAATTAACGCTGCCAACTTATCTGCTAACGATTCTTCTTTTGGGCTCTGCGATTTTTTTTGCCACCTGCTCGACTGGCTATAGATTTTTTTCCAGTTTTCCTTTTGGCATTCTTTGACTTGGAATTCTTAGATTTGGTATTGACTGATTTTTTCGTGCTTTTAACCGAGTTTGTGTTTTTATGTAACGGCGTAGATTTAATCACATCCCTGCCTGGCAAGTCATAACCACGCTGATATATGCGTTTAATCTCACCACCAATCACACGTTCAATGCGTTGTAAAGCACGCGTTTCTTCAGGGCATACAAAAGAGATGGCATGGCCCGATTTACCTGCACGCCCAGTTCTGCCAATGCGGTGAACATAATCTTCTGGAAGATAAGGCAAATTGTAATTCAATACATAATCAAGGCCTTCGATATCCAACCCTCTAGCAGCGACCTCTGTGGCTATCAATACTTGAATCTTGGCCGATTTAAAATCTGCCAAAGCACGACGGCGGGTTCCTTGTGACTTGTCACCATGACAAATAGCTGATGGAATTTGAACCTCTTTCAACCTTTTAAGAAGTTGATCCGCTTGTCTTTTAGTACTGGTGAATACTAAAATCTGATACCAGTTATGCTGTTCAAGCAACTCTAAAAACAGATCCATTTTTTGCTCTTCACTGACCGGATACATCACGTGTTCTACAGTTTCTGCAGTTGCATTGGCTTTACTCACCCTAACTTCACAATGGTTTTTGAGCATTTTATGAGCCAATTCATTCATCGCAGCAGTGGTAGTGGCAGAAAAAAGCATAATCTGACGATTTTCAGCTGTTTGAGCAATGATCGATTCAGCAGCAGCAATAAACCCCATATCCAACATCCTATCGGCCTCATCCAATACAATCGTTTCTACGGCACTTAAATTCACTTGTTTGCTTATTACCAGTTCAGATAAACGCCCTGGGGTTGCGACCAAAATATCCACACCTTTTTTGACTTTATTGGCTTGTCCACTTAATTTGACCCCACCAAAAACCGCCTCAATCTTAAAATCAAGAAATTGGGCGTAATGACCAACAGTTTGTAACAATTGTTCAGCCAGCTCTCGAGTTGGCGTTAATATCAAACATCGAACATGACCGGCAATCACAGTTATGGGTACATCAATCATTTGTTGTAGCATTGGTAATGCAAACGCGGCTGTTTTGCCCGTACCAGTTTGGGCATTGACCCATAAATCTCGCCCTCGTCTTGCCTCTACCATGGTTTGTTCTTGAACTGGGGTCATTTTTACGTAACCACTGGTTTCAATGGCTGCTAATATTTCAGGGGCAAACCCCATGGCGGAAAATTTCATTACTAAATCTCTAATACTCTAAAACTATGATGTTCAATGGAAATGAATGCACTTATGTGCGCAATATACAGTAATTTCATAGGTTTTGTTTAATTGATTACCTCTTTTATATGCATATTTAAAAAGTAAAAAGAATTTCAATACTTAAGATTATACCAATCATTCATTGACAATTAAGCTCAGTGATTTATGATGCGCGCCTTCCAGGTACTAAGAACCCACTTACAATGTTTAACTTAATCTCAAAAAGAATCGGCTACAGTGTCAAGAATGATGTACTGTCTGGTTTAACTGTGGCTTTGGCTTTGGTGCCTGAGGCTGTGGCATTCGCTTTTGTAGCGAAAGTGGATCCCTTGGTGGGATTATATGCTGCATTTATGGTGGGACTCATCACTTCAATTTTTGGCGGTAGGCCAGGAATGATTTCTGGTGCCACTGGGGCTATGGCAGTGGTTATGGTCGCATTGGTTGTCGATCATGGTGTTCAGTATTTATTTGCAGCCGTGGTATTAACAGGCGTTATACAAATGTTGGCCGGAGTTCTGAAACTCGGCATGTTCATCAGAATGGTACCCTATCCGGTGATGTTAGGCTTTGTGAATGGTTTAGCGATCGTGATATTCTTGGCTCAACTTGGACAGTTCAAAATCAAGGATGAGGCAGGCATGCACCAATGGATGGATGGGAACACCTTATATTGGATGGTCGGCATGGTGGCATTAACGATGTTTATCATTCACTTCTTGCCTAAACTAACACGTGCCATTCCAGCATCCTTAGCAGCCATATTGATTGTAACTGGCTTAGTGATTGGCTTTGACATTCCCATACCAAATGTGGTCGACTACATGCGATCTGAATCAGGCAACCCTGAGGCCACGATTGCAGCTGGATTACCCACATTCTTTATTCCTACGGTACCTTTAAACCTAGACACGTTGAAAATCATCTTACCTTATTCCTTGATCTTAGCTGCAGTCGGATTAATCGAATCTTTGTTAACAATGACATTGATTGATGAGATAACTGAAACCAGAGGTAATGGTAATCGCGAATGTTTAGGACAAGGGCTGGCAAATTTTACCAATGGCTTTTTTGGCGGTATGGGTGGTTGTGCCATGATTGGACAAAGTATGATTAACATCAAGTCAGGTGGTCGTGGCAGGTTATCAGGCATCACAGCTGCAGTGGTTTTGTTGTTATTTATTCTTGTGGCCTCTTCATTGATTGAAGTTGTTCCCTTGGCAGCTTTAGTGGGTTTGATGTTCATGGTGGTATTGGGGACCTTTGAATGGGCCAGTTTAAGGATGATTAATAAAGTACAAAAATCTGAAATTTTCATCATTGTTTTGGTTTCAGGTGTCACTGTCATTGCAGATCTGGCCATTGCTGTTGTTATTGGTGTGATCGTGAGCGCTTTGGTTTTTGCCTGGAAAGGCGCAAAAAGAATTGATGCGCAAAGTCACATTGATGATAATGGCTCGAAAATTTATATGTTAAGCGGACCAGTTTTTTTTGGATCAATCCAAAACTTCCAAGATATTTTTTCTCCACAAACAGATCCTAATGATGTCATAGTTGATTTTGCTGATGCGCGGATTTACGACCATTCGGGCATTGATGCATTGGATTCTTTAGCCGAAAGATATGAGAGAAATGGCAAAACACTACACTACCGTCACCTCAGTCCCGAGTGTAAACAATTATTAAACAAAGCGGGTAATTTAGTTGAGGTTAACCTGATTGAAGATCCTGACTATAAAGTGGCAGACAGCACACTTGGATAGCAGCATAATTTTAATTGTACAAATTCCAAACATTAAAAAATGATTTAAATCATTTTAAAACAACCTGATATACTCAAATATAACTGTGACTGATACACATTACCATCAAATCCATTATTTAATCACTCTCGATTAAGTTACTGTTTAAATTAGTTTTTTCTAATAATAACAACAAACACCTTCCCTCTAGAACGTACGAAAAATCCCGTTAAAACCATCGCTCTAAAAATGTAAATTTAAGTACCAAATAAATGACTTTTGCTAACTAGATCACATTTTTTTTGCCTATTTTGCCAATAATTATAGCGGCTGTAATGAAAATGTTATATATTTCAGCTACCACTAAAAATTAAATAATAAAGTAAATGTGGTCAAGCCAGATTGAATTTTTCAATCTGAATTAAAAATATTAGAGGAGAGACATCTAACATGAAAAAATTAGATAGACGCATTCGTGCGCGAAAAATCAAACTAAGTTCTGTTATTTCAAAATCACTGGCTGTAGTCACCTTGGCAGCATCTTGCCAAATGGCATTGGCACAATCCATCAACACAAATTCTGATTCAAATCGAGCTGAAATTCATGGCTTGAACCTGTCGACCAGAATTCCTGGGCAGTATATTGTTGTATTTAAAGACTCAATGGTTAACTCATTAGCCACACCCATGGTCAGATCAAACTTGAGCCTGGCTCAAGCCCGTGGCATTGTGGTCCGTGAAATGGGTATTGATATGGCTACCAAAACCAGAGGCGAAGTGACTCGTACCTATTCAAATTCGATTAATGGCATTGTTTTAGATAGCAAAGTTCGTACATCTTCAATCGCAAAACTATTAGAAGATCCACGTGTTGCTTTTATAGAAGCAGACCAAGAAGTTTCATTGAACGCCACTCAAAACAACGCAACGTGGGGGTTAGATCGCATAGACCAGGCCAACTTACCACTAGACAACACCTATAATTATGACTTCAACGGTACCGGTGTAAATGCCTACATCGTTGACACAGGTGTACGCATCAGTCACAACAATTTTGGTAACAGAGGCAATGCTGGGTTTACAGCCATCAATGACGGTCGCGGTAGCAATGACTGTAATGGGCATGGAACTCACGTCGCAGGTACCGTTGGCAGCAGTACTTACGGCGTTGCAAAAAATGTACAAATTCATGCTGTCAGAGTTTTAGGTTGTAATGGTTCAGGTTCAAACTCAGGCGTAATTGCTGGCATTGACTGGGTTGCTGCCAACCACGTTAAACCAGCCGTTGCCAACATGAGCTTAGGTGGTGGTGCCAGTCGCGCCACAGACAATGCGGTTAATTCAGCTGTGGCCCAAGGTGTTACGATGGTTGTTGCAGCGGGTAATGACAACAGCAATGCTTGTAACTTTTCACCTGCAAGAGCCGCAAATGCAATAACAGTTGGCTCAACGACAAGATCTGACCGCAGATCATCATTCTCAAACTTTGGAACATGTTTAGATATTTACGCACCAGGCTCTTCAATCACATCCACTTGGTCAACCAGTAATTCCGCAACTAACACCATCAGTGGAACTTCTATGGCTGCACCCCATGTGGCTGGCGTAGCAGCGTTGTATTTAGATGAATTTCCAAACGCTTCACCTTCACAAGTTGAATCTGCTATAGAAAGTGCAGCCATTCCAAATAAAATTTCGGATGCTCGTTCGGGCTCACCTAACTTATTACTGAATAATTTCAGTGGTGGTAATAACGGTGGAGGTGGTGGTAATAATGAAAACTTCTTTGAGAACACCAACGACGTGATCATATCTAGTACCGCTGCAACTACTGTCAGCTCAAATATCAATGTCACCAGAACTGGCGCTTCGGGTACCATTACTGTTAAAGCTGATATTA
>CALDFB010000116.1 GCA_937942365.1 uncultured Marinicella sp.
AGCAGACGAAACTGATACCAACCGTGCCAACATCAGAATCAAAGCGCCAGGACAAAATAGCTATACACAAGTCATGGCAGAAAACATCGACACCATACCGAACATTAACGATGCTGCCACGCGTCCTTACCAAGCTGTGGCCGATGTAACAGACATCGTTTTAGCATCTGGAAATGGTACATATTTTGTAGGTGATTTAACAGCGGTCACAGGAGAATCAAATGGTGGATTATATGGCGGTTGGTCACTGGCGGTTATCTACCAAGACAATCTCCAACCATTCAGACGACTGATGTTATTTGATGGGGCTGCCAATGTTGCTGGTACTAACACTGTGAGCGTAGATGTAACTGGATTGTTAACACCAGTGAGTGGTAACTTTGAAACTTTTATTGGCGCATTGAGCTGGGAAGGTGATGCTGGAATCAATGGTGACGCATTAACATTTGAAGGTGATACCATCGACCAAAACATCAATTCTGCCAACAACTTTTGGAATGGCAGTATCAGCAATCTAGATGCTCATGTAACCAATAAAAACCCAAACTACGTCAATCAATTAACCATGGATATAGACATGGTTGATGTCTCCAGTTCTCTATCAAATAATGCAACAACTGCGAACATAGAATTCTCAACTGGTGGCGACGGTTACTACCCTCACTACCTGGCTTTTGTCACAGAACTATTTTTGCCTGATTTTGGTTCAAACATGTCTAAAACTGCAGAAGACTTAAATGGCGGAGTCATCGGCCTGGGCGATCAAATTGAATACACCATCAGTTTTGATAACAGCGGTAAGGATGGTGCGACCAATACCACATTGGTTGATCCCATCCCTACCAATACCACCTATGTTCCTGACTCATTAGAAGTGGTTAATGCTTCGATTGGTCCTAGTGGCGTTCAAACTGATGACGTGGATGGTGATATTGCTGAATATGACGCCATCAACAATCAAGTGGTTTTCAGGTTAGGCGATGGCGCGGATCAAAACAACGGTGGTACTTTTCTTGAAAATCAAGGGGCCACTATTAAGTTCAAAGTTGTCATTAACGATGATGCACCCGTGGGCGATATTGTCAATACTGCCACAATTAATTCGAGTTCATTCATTTTTCCCAGTGATACATTTACTGCATCTGCTGATGCAACAGTCACTCTCGGTGACATCACCCCACCCGCCCCACCGACTATTATTCCACCATTTGAAGGTGAACATTTAACCAATAACCAACCTGTGGTAAGTGGCACTGCTGAACCCAATTCATTCATTACAGTAACAGGCCCTAATGGTGAAACCTGTACCACACAAGCCAACAGTGCTGGTGGATGGTCTTGCCAACTCTCACCTGCACTAACAGATGGCGGCAACTTACTTTCAGTTACGGCAAGAGACACTGCTGGCAATACATCTAACCCAGCCACAGTGAATGTCATTATTGACACCATGGCACCGGCTGCACCAGTTTGTTCGGTAACTCCAGATCCTGCCAATGACGGTACGACAGTCACCGCCACTTGCACGGGTGTAGAAACCGGTGCAACTGTAACCATTCCAGGTTATGACTGTGCTGTTGAAACCAATAATGTAGTCATTTGTACCGCTACAGTTGGTATTGATGGAGTTGATGGCGATGAATCTGCCACCATCGAAGATGCCGCAGGTAACACCGCTGACACACCTGTCGAGTTTGAATTAGATAATGATGCACCTGCAATTCCTGTGATCAATGATCCAAGTTCTGGATTAACAGTTACTGGTTCTGGCGAACCTGGTGCATCAGTAACGGTAAGTACACCATCTGGCGCCACTTGTACTGCAGAGGTTCAAGATGATGGCTCATGGTCTTGTGATTTATCTCCTGAACCAATCGATGGCGAAACAATCACGGCCACCCAAACAGATCTGGCTGGCAATGAATCACCTGATGCAACAGCAACAGTTGCATATGCACCTGATCTGAGCAGCTTTATCACCAACTGTGTAGCTGGCGTACAACCAGGTGAGAGTATGTTGTATGAGCTCAATTTTATGAATACCGGTAACATTGATATCAATGGTGCAACAGTGACCACTTTATTCAGTGACCAAATGAGTCAACACAGTTGGGTTTGTCAAGCCACTGGCGGGGCCAGCTGTGATAACACAACCGGCAATTGAAACTTGAATGAACTGATTAACCTACCGGCTGGATCTGGTTTGGTTTATTTGGTTGAAAGTGATGTTACCGGGGCTTTGTTGGAATTCATTGATGTTGAAACATCAATCACCATGCCTTCTGGCACCACAGATGTAAACTCCAGTGATAACACCACTTTTGACAGTGACCTGATTTATCAGTTTATCTTCAAAGATGGTTTCGAATGTGCTTTACCAGGTACCATTGGGTCAACCAACAACTTGCTTGACTCTTTTTTGCAGTAAATTCAATGTTATAAAAAACCGAAGCCCAAACAACATCTGTTATTTGGGCTTTTTTGTGTCCATAACACTAATTACTGTGTTTGAAATTTCACTTAATTAACTGGTTAAATATTTTTTTCGCATTGTCTAAATCACCCGCTTCATCTTCAGCAATCAAAGGCGAAATAAAAACACTGACTCCAGCATCAAGGACATTTAAACCACCGCCGCCCACAATGCTCCAAAAGGCTGCATCACCGACACCTTCGATGGTTTGATTTTGATTATTCTTAGTTAATAACTTGGTCATCATTTCGCTGGCAGCATCACCGGCCAGTTCTTTTTGTTCTGCTGTTAACCGTTTTGCAGCCGCTTGGTTTGCTTGTTCTATCTGCTGATCCAACTGTGCTTGGGTTAATTTGGCAGGAACGAAGTTACTGGCTGATTTTTTGGTCTGCTTTAATGTGATACTCACTTCATAATCTATGGCTCTATCACGCGCCGTCATCTTACCCCGATTATCTGAGGTCATTGCCTTGATCTTTGCAGCCTCTTTGGCATCCCGATCAAGCGGTTCCCATGTATATCTGCAGGTATAGCTTTGCCTGAACTCTGATGGCCATGTTTTAACTTCTCCTGTTACGTCGAACATGGTTTTTAATTCGTTCATTGGTAAAACATCACATATTTTTCCTTCATTCATGAAATTTTGTAGGTTTGATGTGGCTTGGACAATTAAATCAGCATCATCACTCATGCTTTTATTGCCTGAATCAGGGCTTTCACCACAAGCCGACAATGCCAAAAGCCCAAATAAACCCCACATAGCGATCATTTTTTTTATCATATTAAATTCCTGTATTTAAAATTTTAGTTTGGTTATGAAACAACCAGTCAGTTAATTTTCACTGGATAGTAATTAAGCACTCATATTTCTATACGCTAATTACTCATAAATGGTGCCACTAAAGTACTTAAAACTTAAATCAATGACATGCATTTTTATATCGGCCTGAATGATATAAACCATGTCACCCTGAACGCAGCGGAGTGGAGTTGACACTTCGACTCCGCTCAGTGAACGGAGCCAAAGTGAACACCACAAAACCATATTAAAGTAGGAATCCAAGGATTTGGTTGATTTAGCTCAATGTGCTTTTAAGATTTGTGGTTAACTTGACCAGATTCCTCCACTCGTGCCTCGGTCGGAATGACATGATAGCTTACTTCGGGAGGCATTACATATACCTAGTCATCCATAACTCAGCGAAGCGGAGTTGAAGGATCTGGTTGATTCAGTGAGATGTGTTTTTCAAGAATGTGGTTAACGTTTCGAGATTCTTCGACTCGCCTCTGGCTCCCTCAGAATGACCTGATAGTGTACTTCAGTCGGAATGACATAATCCTTGTCATCCTGAACGCAGCGAAGCGGAGTGCAAGAATCTGGTTGATTCAGTGAGATGTGTTTTTTAAGAATGTGGGTAGCATTTCGTGATTCTTCGACTCGCCTCTGGCTCCCTCAGAGCGACATGACAATGTGCCATTGTTAAAGTAGCAGTCATTATTTTGTCATAAAAAAGCCCAAGTCAATCAAAATCACTTGGGCCCATCTTATTAACAATAGAATCATTGGAACCTTTATGATCAAAAACATTCACCACATGGTTATAATGATAGGACTCACCTTACTCGAGAATTACCCACAGGATAATCTGTAGAAAGATAATCAGCATCAGTGACTTCAATCAAATTATTTAATGGATCTGCTGAGCTACTGGGTAAAATACGAAAGCGCTTTTCATTAGGTATCCACAAACCAAAATCATCCAAACCATCACCATCATAATCTCCGGTAATGGGCACAAAATCTGCAAATGCTAATATGCTTCTGTCTCTAACTAAGCTTGACAGATTTTCACTTCGAACTTGAAAAATATAAGCATTCAATATATCGAAGGCAACCGTAGATACACCAGCACTATTCGGTGCAAGAAAATGACCCGGTAACTGTCGTACAACTGGGCTGTAAAAGCCAGTAACACTGTCTGTAAGAAGCGTGCCATCATCTCCATTAACAACCTTTACAATTTTATTATCTTGCGGATTCGTTCCAGCAATATATACTGAAACATCAGCGATCCCATCACCATTGTGATCAAAACCACCTGCAACTTGATATAAACTGTCATCTGCTGCTGGACCTATTCTTATTTGCCTGAAAGTTTCGGTGGATGAGTCAACAACTTGAAGTGTAGCATCCCCTTCTAAATCATCGAAATAAAATACCCCCAAATCATCTAAACCATCGCCATCGTAATCACCAAATTGTGGGTCGCCATCAATAAAAACCGTCGTTGACATATATAAATCATTAGGGCGACTGGATCTTCGAATCACAAATCGCTCAACAGATGAAAAAGACGTGTCCAGTTTATAAACGATATCCTGAATACCATCCCCATCAAAATCACCACCACTGGTGATCTCGGGGTTCAAACCCAATGGTGTGGGTAAGTCTTGAATAGAAACCAAATCTCCAACTGAATCACCATTATTTTGTTTAATTTGCACAACCATTTCATCTGATGACTCATAACTATGAACATAATCACTGAAGCCAGTACCGGTGTAATCAAACTGCGCCTTACTGCACTCACCCGTAACAGCAGATGCTTGTGGATATTTGAACTCGGTGAATTGGTCTTCAAATTGGAATGATGAAGAAAATATTAAATCATCTGGAACCAATTGCTCATCCACCAATAAACCCACATTTAAAACCTGGCCTGTATCAACACCCGCTTCATCTTTGATGTTCAGAGTCCATGTGCCATTGGCTTGCTGTGGTGTTAACCCACCAAAAGCCCCATTCAAGCGTGTGGTACAACCACCAAACAAGTTATCTGGGTTACCAGAGGTACTGGTTCTGTAAGATCCGTTCAGAATAACCTCTGTACCTACTGTATTGCTTGCCTCTGACCACAAATCATTAGATGATTGGTCATTAAAAATATAAGTACCCTCAAAGTCAGAGCTATCTCCATTTGAAAAGTTCTCTATTTTCTTGCCTATTCCTGAAAAAAGCACCAATCGAGCAATACCATCAGGAGCGGTTAAAGTGGCAGTCAAGTCTCCCACATATGTATGTTCTATTTCAATTTCTAATGTGACCGATTCAATGTTACCCACAAAACTGATAGCTTCTATCTCAATATCCACACCAGCAGAGTCATTATCTGGAATGTCCACTGGAAATGTGGTGCCAGCACCTGCTTTGAGCACGACTTGTTGTGTCGCTGGTTTTTCTGTTGTTTTATGGTTTGAGTGATTGGATGTAAAATCACCTAACATCAAATCTGGTCGGATATCCTGAGC
>CALDFB010000117.1 GCA_937942365.1 uncultured Marinicella sp.
ACAATTTATATTCAAAATTTCTACAGATTGATCATGCTTTAACTCATGCGTTTATTGGCCCAATTCTGTCATGGCCATTATGTTGTATCCGGCATCAACGTATGTGATTTCGCCTGTGACTCCATTGGCCCAATCCGAACATAGAAAGGCAGCCACTTTAGCCACATCTTCTTGGGTAACATTTCGTTTCAGTGGAGCTGCTTTGGCGACGTGATCTAGCATTGATTTGAAATTCCCAATACCTGAAGCTGCTAAGGTTTTAATCGGCCCAGCTGAAATCCCATTGACACGAATACCATCTATCCCTAGAGCATGTGCCATGTACCTTACATTGGCTTCTAGCGCTGCTTTGGCCACCCCCATAACGTTGTAATTAGTCATGGCCCTCACTGCACCTAAATAAGTTAAAGTGAGTAGGGAGGCATCTCTGCCTTCCATCATTTCGCGGCCAGCTTTACCCAAGGCAGCGAAACTGTAAGAACTGGTATTCATGGCCACTTGATAGCCTTCTCGGGTTAAATTATCCAAGTAACTGCCTTGTAATAATTCTCGTGGCGCAAAACCGACAGAATGTACTATGATATCTAAACCATCCCATTGTTTTTTGAGTTCTGTGAACACATCATCTATTTGTTGATCAGAATTAACATCACAAGGTAGAACAATGTCAGAATTGGTTAACGCCGCTATTTTATCAACCCGCTTTTTGAGTTTGTCATCAAGATAAGTGAACGCCAATTCTGCACCTTGTTGGTGCATGAACTCAGCTGTACTCCAAGCGATTGAACGGTTGCTTGCTACGCCAACAATAAGTGCTTTTTTGCCTTTAAGAATACCCATGGTTTTTCCGAATCAAAGAGATCACCATCTTACTGATTTCGGATACGCTTTACCACCGGAGGCAACTGAATTCAGTTAATTTCAAACGTCAGTTTGAAATCGACTTGAACATCGTAATTAATGCCTTGTAAGCTTGCGATTTGGGTCAACTCATTGATGGCATCATCTAATGCAAAATCCTTGGCATTAACTGTGATCGGATTGTAATTGGTAACCACCAGCTTTTCATCAACCATTTGAATCATAACTTCTGCCTGCAAAGATTTTTCCTTGCCGTGCAAATTTAATTCAAAAGGTATTGAAGTGTTTGTGTTGTTATTAAAATTAAGGTTGGTAGGAATAGATGCTTTAATTTCTGCAGTTGGAAATTGATCAGTTTCAAATAATATGTCCCTTAACCTTTCATCACGAATTGGAATCATGGTGTCAATCGTATTCAAGTCAATCACAGCATTAAAAATACGCCGTTCGTGCAAATGACCTTGTTTAAACTTTAAACTGTGCTGCTCGGTAATGGTTTTGTTTTTTGTCGTGATGAAACTTAATGAACTCAAATCAACATTCAATTGCCAATTTTTAGTGAGTTTTATTTCAGGTTCTGTGGATTGATTTTGACAGGATGAAAGGAATAAGATCCAGAAGCTCAGTACAATGAAGTTTGTAAGATATGTTCTCATGATGATTACTCCTCTGGGTTTAGTTTAACAGTTGTAACTTTAGCCAATACGCCGAATTGTTGATGATCAAAATACTGCCATTGATCTAGCTCAATTCGTTTTTGTTGTGATAATTCATAGATGATTTGTTCACCATCACTGCTGTTGCGAAACAGGTTCATTTTTACATGCAAGTGGGTATATCTTTGCATTGAAAAAGCCATTTGGCCATCCACTTTATAATCATGCACTTCACCATATGCGATTGTGTTTGAACCACTGGAGTTGAAACCATTGGAATTGAAACCATTGATTTGATTTTCCTGCGGTAAATTACTGACTTCTATGTATTTGGGCTGTGTAAACTGGCTGGGAGCTTGGCGCCATTTTTGACGATACAAAGGTTTAAAAGTGGGGTTGGCCGAAAGCCTGTTCACAATGGGGTGATCCATGCTGTTACTTAAGATCAGATCGCTGAGTACTTTGACAGGATTGGCTTGGTTGTTAATCGGTACAGAGTGACTTGACTGCTCGGTTAATGGTGGAAACTGAAGTAATTCTTGTGTGCCATCCCATGTGGGAAGAACGTTCACAGAGTCGGACTTAAGTAATGGTTTACTGCTGACGCTTTGAGCCGGTGGTTGAGAAAGTGCCCTGGCGAATATGATCACATCTATGTCGTAAATACGACCATCTTGACGCATATTTAAGTATTGTTGAGCAAAAATAGCTGAGCTGAACAAGCAGCAACATAAAAGAGATGTGGCTACAGTAGCACTTAGCATGTGTTTGTGTGTTTTCATGATTGCAGTATATCAAATAAGTGGTGAATTGCATCTATGCGTTCAGGCGCTTGTAAAAAATCTCCAAAATAACGCAGACCATCATTAGGTAAGGGTTTAAAGATATTGGGTTTGTTTTGAACCAATTTAATTAATTTTGCGTAAAATTCTGGACTGTGTTGGTTGAATTTTATATCAGCATATTCCTCGTTCATTACCAAAGATTTGATATTAAATGCTTTGGCTTTATGCTTGATTTTTAACACATGGAAAAGGTTATTGGCCTGTTCAGGCAAAGGGCCGAATCGATCAATGAGTTCAACTTTGATTTCATCTAAATCAGCTGGTTTATTAAAGTTGTTCATGCGTTTATAAAATGTCAATCTCGTATAAACATCATACATGTAATCATCAGGAATCAGGGCAGGGATGTTCAGCTCTATATCAATGTGATCATAAGGGTCGTCCAACACATCTATATCTTCACCATTTTTCAAGGCAGAAACAGCTCGTTCAAGCATGTCACAATATAAACTGAAACCTATACTTTGAATCTGGCCACTTTGTTCTTCACCTAATA
>CALDFB010000118.1 GCA_937942365.1 uncultured Marinicella sp.
CAGCATAACCAATTCTGGCAGCACCAATCGGACCACTGAATGGAATACCAGATATAGCCAAAGCAGCTGATGCACCCAACAAGGCCGGAATATCAGAATCAATCTCTTTACTGAATGACATCACTGTTGCAATCACTTGAACTTCGTTCTTAAAACCTTTAGGAAACAATGGTCTGATGGGTCTATCGATTAATCGACAAATCAGGGTTTCTTTTTCAGTGGGTCTGCCTTCTCTTTTAAAGAATCCACCAGGTATGGCACCTGCTGCGTAGAATTTTTCTTGGTAATTAACCGTTAATGGAAAAAAGCTGGCATCTGGCTTGGCTTCTTTTTTACCCACTACAGTCACCAACAACATGGTGTCTCCCATCGAAACTTTAACCGCACCAGTTGCTTGTCTTGCGATTTGACCGGTTTCTAACGTAACGGTGTGTTTGCCGTATTGAAATTGTTTTACTTGTTTTTTCACTTATATTTTCCTGGCCAAAATTCGACCTGTTATTTTCTCTTCTTACCGACTTACCCACTCCCTGGAGTGGGTATAAAAAAAAACCCGCAAAAGCGGGTTTTTAAAATCTGATGTGCTTATCTTCTTAAGCCTAGACGTTTAATCAGGTCTTGATACCTGGCTGTGTCTTTGCGTTTGGTGTAAGCCAATAATTTACGACGTTGATTAATCAACTTAATCAAACCGCGTCTTGAATGTTTGTCTTTATTGTGAGTTTTGAAGTGTTCAGTCAAGTTGGTGATACGGGCTGTTAATAAAGCCACTTGTACTTCTGGTGAACCGGTGTCTTTATCACCCGTTTGGTATTCTTTGATAATTTCTTGTCTTTGTTCAACTGTAATCATAATTACGCTCGCCGAAGGGGTTGAATGATGTCATTAACCCATTAATAAAACCAAACTGCCGTCAGACTGTCGCACAGTTCAGATGTGGGGCGTATTCTAATGGGTTTAAAGCATAAGTACAACGCTTTTACATACTTTTAGAACAATGTTTTTATAACATCTAAATCCAACATAAGACATGAATCAGAAAGCCAATAAATGTAAAAACATCTATAAGTTATAAGAACCCTCAGTTCAATTAGCCACATTCAAACAAAGAACAGGATTAATCATTCTTTTGTAAAAATTATTCAGGGCCTTGATACCTTAAAAATTCATCTGATTTAGGTTCATCGAAACTAAAGTCATTGGGAAGATTTCCACCACCAGAACAACCTAATGAAACCATACCAACAGGATGTCGACCACCATTCCAATGAAGGTATAAACGAGGAATGAACTTCAGGTTGTATTCTGGACCATTCTGGAATTTTAGATGACTGACTTGCATTATTTTATCCATGCCATCAGATTCATCGTCCTCAAGCGCATTCCACTCAAAATACCGATGCCTCAAATTAGCCCATTAATGATCAGGACTATCAGCAAAGCCTTTCATGGGATTTTTCAGGGCATGGTCATAGTAAGATGGATTTACTGTGACCAGATTATCAAATCCATCAGCAAAAATGAGTTGAGCATAACCAGGCGTAACCCCACCCGCACATATTAAAAATGTTATAAAAATAACCCAAATTCGATTCATAATATTTCTCGCGACGTCATTAAAACGCTCAATAAAAAATTAAACCAAATATACTTTAAGATCAAATTACTTTATGAGACTTGGCTCCAATTAATACCAAATTGAACAGTATTTCACCTATTATCATAAAATTTCATCAACACATTACTGATCAAAAAATTGACTGAAATTGGTCTTATCCATTTTCAGTCAATATCAATTAACAGCTTCCTGGCTTAATTTTCAAAACCATTGGCATAAATTAAATCGCTGACCCCCATGAGCTCAATGTTCTCAATGATCATATTCCCTTGCAACAACACCAAAGTGATTGTCCGGGGACCCTGATCTAAACTAACGTTGCCAATGATATGGACTGGGTTATTGTTTGTTGGCAGAGTAAACACCTCATCAATGGTGATACCATCAACCTCAATTCGAAACTGAACCTCTGATTGTAATGGGGTATCAAGGGTGATTTTCACATCATATTGGTTGGATGCTGGGCTATCAACAACCTGACTTATGAACGCTCCTGGAAACGTCAGTTCCGGCAACCCAAATTCATGCGTCACTGTGCTGCTCTGTGCACCTAAACTCAGGTTACCACTCCAGTCAACTGCAGCGATGTAATACTCATAGGATTGCCCCAATTGAACATTGGTATCATTAAAATACATACTGCTTTGTGACTCGCTGATCAGTTCGAAATTACCATTGCCTGCCACCCGTCGATACAGTTGGTAATTCACTAAGTCAACATCAGGTGCACCAAAGCCACCAATTTCAATTTGACCAATGCCATTCACCGTCCAAATTTCCCTTGGTGCGTGGGTTGGCACCGAATCATTCAATGTCAGTGTTTGTGCATTTGAAAAAGCAGACTCATTACCCGCATTATCAACCGCAGTGATTTCATAGATGTACTCAATACCAGGTTTGGCTGACTCATCTTTGATGTCATCTGCACCCTTATTAACCAAACCATCTAGCAACACTTTTCTGAAAGCAGGACCTTGCGACGATAACCGTCGGTAAACCCTGTAACCTGCCAAGTCATCAACCTCAACGGCATTCCATTTTAACAATACAAATGAGTCATTATCACTGTTAATCGCAGCATTGTTATGACCAAAATTAGTGACCACCGGTGGAGGTGTGGTATCGATGCTTCGGTCTTTTACAGGAATAACAACCACATTATCAACATACAAATCTCCAGTGGCTTCAGCAAAGTTGGCTGCCCTAACAGTCACCTCTTCTAATGCAGTGGCATCAGTAGGCAAATCGAATTCTGCCTCAAATGTCTGAAACTTTTCATTCAACAAGGCTGGATTGAAAGCAACAGGCGTGGATGAGAGGGTATTTACATTCGACCTGATTCTTAAGACAATATTCGGTGCATCTTCATTTGTGCTCACAAAAGCAACTCGCGCACGTATTTTTATCCGACTCACATCACTGATATCAGCGGTTGTATTGGCTTTGATGTTACGAGAACCACCATTAAGAAACCCCTGTCCAACATATGAACTGCCACCATTACTGGGTATTCCAGATAAGTTCACACCATCGGCATCTTTAATTGCCATGGGACTGAGAAAACTCAAGCTGGAGTCAACATCCTCAAAATTTTCCGCATATAAGCTGACAGATTCAATCTGATCATACCATGATGGCACATCACCCCACCTATTGGCATCATATGGCCACATCCGGTTCAACCAATTAGCCAGATCTGTGAGTGTTAATTCGTCTATACCTTGCTCTTGAAACTTGGGAATTAAGTTATACAGCGTATTGATGTGCTCACCATCTCTACCCGTATTACTGAACGGCACACCTGGTTCAGGTACATTCAAAGCCGTCTCATAATAATATTTTTCCACATCATCACGCGGTATGGCCACTTCATCATCGGTTCGGTATTGCTCATGTAAATCCAACCATTCATGTAAATACTCTTCAAATGTCATGCGCCAGAAGTTGTCAGCGAATTGATCTAAATATGTAAACATGCGTCGATCAAGACCACTGTCTGTAAAGCGCTTATATAGCATCATGGTATTAACCGTATATCCATCTCTCGTTATGGCAGCTCCTGTATCTCTGTTTTGTAACATTTTCGCGAGAGAAGCAATCTGAATAACTGGGTTGAATTTACCTGTAATATCAAAAGCATCTTGGTAATGAAAGAACAGGTAATTCCAATCCATAGGTGAGTTTTGACCAATTTGAGCCCGTTGCCCAGATGTGACCATCAATGCCAAGTGATACCACTGACTGGATTCCATTTTACCAGTTCGAAATTGTTGGCCCTCAAAATTTCTGATGTTGTCTGAAATGATGTGTGGTGCCAAGGCCCAGATATTGGCCCTCGGTCTTAAACCTGGAATGGCCAATATCTCATTGGTGTATTTATCATGCCCCATGGCACGCATCACTTGTTCGTCATCATGAATGTCTTCTATGCCATACTGGCGCACCAAACTGTATATTTTTATCGATTTCCACCTTTGCAAGGCTTGCATGTGAGCCTCTCTGGTTAAATGAGGATATCGCCTAAGACCCACTGGAGATTCTGGACCTTCACCCCGCACGTCACCGTGCCAATTGTCTAAGTGCCTATTAAACCAACTAAATATGTCATGGAGCCTACCGGCTGCAGCCAAAGCTTCTGGAGTTTGATTCTCAAACTCAACAACCGCATCCTGGTAAAGATTCCACGGCACTTCATAGTCACTGGCTGCAGGCCAAATGTCCTCTGGCGCAAACTTTGGCAGCCACATGTTCCAATCAGGCATTTGCTGCGTCAAAGGCAACACCCGCATACTCGTGGTAGATTCACGATTTAAAAGGGCACCAACCGTTCCCCAGTTGATTCCATCGGGAAACATGTAATTGGCCACTTGGCTCTCATCGTCTAACACCCAATCAAGACCAGCACCAGCCATCCAATTATCGGCTTTTTCTCGTTTTACAGCATTACTATCACTTGGCAAAGGGTCTAATCCAGGACCTGGTTGAAAAGGAGGGTTCCATGGACGTCCAGGAGCTGGCGAATTGAGCGCCCTGATGTATGAAGCAATCCTTTTACCATCCTCATACGTTAAGCCATGAAACTGAGACCTGGTGATGATCGATTCATCAGAATAATTAAAATATTTCAAGTCACTGCCGTCATCAAAATGACATGATGTACAGTTAGCCCTGATTGGCGTCTTGTTGATCGGGTTGTTATAAATACTGGCAGAATGCCACAAATTCTCACCGGCAGCGATATCTGACGAGTTGGTATATATGGGTGTCCATTCGCTGGGGTCCGTCATTACAAAGTCTTCATCACCAAAGATCATTGAGCCGTCATTGGCTAGAACGTTTAAAGCAATCACTCGAGCTGAAGAAGTTTCACCGTTGGTGCCGTTTAACCGAATGTGCAACCAGTTTTCTTGTCCCGGAAGAAAATCACTGACAATGTCTCTAACAATCAATCTGATGGTGGCAGAAGTCCCGCCAATACCATCATGCAGGCTTTCGTTATCAAACACTTCAACTGAATCATTATTTATATGATGCCAGTTTCCAGAGTTAAGCCTCACTGACAGCTGATTGGCAAACTTAAGATTATGGATGCGCAGATATACACCTGAAATGGATTCGGTACCAGGTAGTAATGCAATTGGGACAGATTGAGTGGTTGGATGGATGGTCCATGAATTGAGTTCTACAGGTAATTTTATGGTGGCCCCAGATACCTGCACGAAGCATAAAACGCAAAGCAGAATTACTTCTTTAAAGTATTTAGAAATTAATTCAAAGCTTATACACTTTTTTAATTTAATCAGCATTATTAATGCCCTCCCTCACATATTTGATTAAACCCATCAACACACAATCACCCACTTCTACATCATCAAATATACCATTAAGCATGTGCTTCATTTTGTTCAAAAAGATGAGTTTTTATTCAAAAAGGTGAGTTTTATTTAAAGTCTCATATCACCAATAAAAATCAATGGGGTCAGAGTAGAATGGCGCTAAGTTAAGATCGCTTAGCATGTTTTTTCCCACGGTGCGGAAGCTCACTCATTTGCTCTCTGGGAACGGTCATGAGTTGAAATGGTTTGGGCCTTCGTTTAACACATCTGGGTTCACTTCTGCCCAGTCTCT
>CALDFB010000119.1 GCA_937942365.1 uncultured Marinicella sp.
TTCACCATTTGCATTTCAGAACCAACTTCTTGTGCGTTTTCAAAAGCCACATCTACCAAAGTTTCCACCTCTATTTCTAATTGCTCAGAAATAACCAAGCCATATAGATCACCAGCTTTCAAGTTTAATTTGTATTCAGCAGCATCGTTATCAACTGCTTTCTTAAACGACCACTGTTTGGGGTCAACCCAAAAACTGAAGTTGTTAATCTTACTTTTAAGATTAAAATTGGCTGTTGGTAATTTTTCAATCGCTGTCGGATTCATGTTTAACTTAATCGGTTCTGTGACAAATTTATTTTCATAAACCCAGGTTCCATCATCATGAAGCATAACCACTTCACCATCATCTGTAACTGCTTTTTGGGCAGTCAAAGCTTCTGTCACCACAAATAAACTTAACCATAAAATTAACAATTTCATAAAAACGCATTAACCCAAACTAAAAAAACTCATCATACATTCAAAAATGAAGTTTTGCATTGATTTTTGCTTACTCACATAAAGAGGATTACAATTGAACCTTTTGTGAACCTTTGTGCCTGATAGCCCATGTATTTAGAGTTTTTTGACTTACAACAAACACCTTTTTCGATCACCCCTGATCCAGAGTTCGTGTATTTGAGTCAAAAACATGAAGAATCGCTGGCACACCTGATTTATGGAGTAACGCGTGGAGGGGGTGCTGGTTTTGTTCAACTTACAGGTGAAGTCGGCACTGGCAAGACCACCATCAGTCGTTTATTTCTGCAGAAGCTGCCAGCAGATACCCAAGCTGCATTGATCTTGAACCCCAATGTCACACCGATTGAACTGTTAGAAAATATATTCAAAGAGTTTAAATTATCAACCCGTGGCATAAAAGGCAAGTTGAATGCGATGGTAGAAAAGCTCAATGAACACTTATTACAGTGGTGGTCTGAAGGTAAAAACACCCTGGTAATTATTGACGAGGCACAAAATATACCTCGAGATACTTTAGAACAACTGAGGCTATTAACCAACCTAGAAACTGATCAACAAAAACTGTTGCAGATTATTTTAATCGGGCAACCTGAGTTGAAAGAACTGATGCAGCGAAAAGATTTGCGTCAACTGGCACAAAGAATCACTTCCAGGTTTCATCTACAGCCTTTGTCTAAAGCCGAAACCGAACAATACATCCAACATCGCATTGCAGTCAGTGGTGGTGCAATAGACCTTATAGGTATGGATTCAATCAATCAAATTTTTCAACAAACCGAAGGTGTTCCACGTTTGATCAATGTTTTATGTGACCGAGCTTTATTGGTGGCCTTTGCAGCTGAATCTAAATCAGTTAAACAAAAACATGTCAAACAAGCTATTCTTGAGATTTACCCCGACCAAAAGAAAAAACAACAATTAAATTTTGGGATTCTGAGCTTGATTCCATTGTTATTGATTCTTCTGTGGTGGTTTTGGCCTATCAAAAATGAAGTTAAAACCCCGGTCAAACAAACCCAACTTAAGCCCGAAACCATAACGGTTGAAAAAGAAACCAATCATATCAAGCCATTGAACCTTCCCAATGCGGCCATCAGTTGGCAGCAGTACTTAACTTTATGGGGTGAGTCCAGCAGTGTGATTTGGAACAAGAGCCAATGCCCAGATATCAGTTTAATAGGCATGGCCTGTCTACGCAAACAAGGGAATATCAATCAAATCAAAAAACAAAACGTACCCGTTCTGTTATTGTTAGATAATGACCAACTGGTATTAGTGAAAAAATTGACAGAGGAAACATTGATTTTGGCTACAACCGATGGCGACCTCAGTTTCCCAATTGAAAGCATTAATCAACGTTGGTTTGGACATTATTTTATTCTGTGGCCAATGGCAGTGGAGCTGATTGATGATACAATCGGCAAAAATGTAAAATCTTGGGCGCTGAATATGGCCCAAGTTATTGACAACGACCCCAATATTCAATTGACAGATTTGTCTGATTGGATCACCGCTTTTCAAAAAGCCAATGGTTTGCTGGCAGATGGAATAGTTGGTAAAGAAACTCAAATGGCGTTGTCCTTAAATGCTTATCATGGACCCAAATTAATAGATTAACCAAGTGAATTTAGTATGTCTTCAATCATAGATGCCTTAAAAAAATCTGATCATAACCGCACCAACGAAGCTGGTGCCCAAATTAATCAAATTCAATTTGGTCAAGAACCGCCGCCTAAATCTCGCCGTGGCTTTTGGTTATTTGTTATTTCACTGTTATTTGTTGCCTTTGGCGCCTTTTCTTGGACCCAAGGTTGGCACCACATTGCTATTGCCAAAACCAAAGACATTTTAGGGTTAGACCCTACAAAAAGTATCTTTGCATCCAAAAATCAAATTGAAACGGATGCATCCAGCACAGACATTGATCCAGAAATCATTAAAAATGCCACCAAACCCTCGCTCAGAAACAACCAAAAGCTTACACCACCTCAAACTGATGAGGTCAAGGAAAAATCAATAGCCACTACAGAAGCTAAGAAAGCAACTGAGAATCAAAGAAAGCAACAATTAGAAGTGATTGCGGCCAGAGAAACCAATGCTGCAATAAAACAAAGCAAAGACGATCAGAAGAAAACCAAAAACGATAATATAGCCACCATGGAAGATGCTGATAAGGTGGCTGAAGAAGTTAAGTTGCTTACTAAAAAAAGACGCAATACACTTGAGCCTGCACTCAAACAAGATTATCTATTGATACATCAAATTGATTTTGAAATCCGAAAAAACATACCGCCGATTAAACTTAATATACACATATTTGATCCGGTACCTGAAAACCGAATGGTTGTTTTGAATGGTGTTAAATACTCAACTGGCGACACCATCGAAGAAATAATACAAGTGGAAGAAATTAATCGCGAAGGTGTGGTTTTAAATTTCGAGAGCATTAAATTTTTAATTCCTAAATAATTTATTTCGGAGTGATCAACTTTTCTGACAGAACACCAAGCTACTTTCCTTATGTTTCTATATTGGTCTCTCTTTTATTTTTACTGTTTTTAACGCTGACTGAGTTCACTGATTTTCAACCTCAAATCATGACCCTGTATGCCATTCAAACACTGGATTACTGGTCACTCATTCAACAGCAGCCTACAGAAATACTTCGATTACTTACATCTTTGTTCTTGCACGGTAACATGGTTCATTGGGTCATCAATTATTCCATCTTTGCACTGTTGGCCTTTTCCATTGAAAAAGTCATCAGTGGCCAAAAATTTTTATTAGTTTTTCTGTCCTCAGGAATCATCGGCAACCTGGTTGCCAGCTTTTTTTTGCAAGAACAAAACAATGTTTTAATTGGTGCCAGTGGCGCTGTGTCTGGACTGATTGGTTACTGGTTGGTTTTATTTCCACGAAAGAAAATCAATTTCATTTTGCCCATTGGATTGTACCTTCAAAAAACATCAATGCCTATAGCCGTAGTCATCATTTTATGGTTGGTGGTACAAATCATTCTGCAGTTTCAGCCACAGCCCTCTTATGACATCGCTTGGATCAGCCACATCATGGGTTTCGCCACTGGTTTTACCTTAGCTTGGTTCATTAAGTGAAACAAACCCAAATACAACCCAAAGCACCACGAGTAAATCTATTTAAAATCGTGTAAAATCAGAGATAATTTTCCTAATTTTGAAGTTGCTTGCACCTGTAGGACCTTTATCTATGAGCCAATCACATATTTTAATCGTTGATGACGAACCCGATATACGCAACTTGATTTCGGAAATCCTGACCGATGAAGGTTATCACGTTTCAACCGCAAACGGTGGCCAGGATGCGAATCAACAACTACAAGATATCTCTCCAGACCTGGTATTATTAGATATTTGGATGCCAGATGTTGATGGCATCAGCCTCTTAAAAACCTGGAATCAAAATAAAAGCATGCCTTTTTCCGTGGTCATGATGTCTGGTCATGGCACGATTGAAACCGCTATAGAAGCCACAAAAATGGGCGCACAGGACTTTGTAGAGAAACCCATATCACTGGCAAAACTACTACAAACCATCGAGCAGACATTAGCAAAGCACCCCAGTGAAACCAATAACAACCCAGATAACCAAGAGTGGCAGGTACTTGAACCCATCGGGAACTCCAAAGCGGCCAATGACCTGCGCGAATGTATAGAAAAATCGAGTAAAACATCCGCCAACACCCTTTTTGTGGGTGACAGTGGCACCGGCAAATTAACTTTGGCATTGTGGCTACATCAATTGCGCCATCAAAACCAAAATACAGCAGTCATCATTGATAGTTTGACCCTGTCCGACGGGAACATTGATCAAATCCTGGAAAAAAACATACAACAACTCAAGCAATTAGCTAATAATGGTTCAATCATACTGACTAATATTGATTGTCTAACCTCAAATTTGCAGAACAGGCTACTGATCCACATCAAAAAGTGGCAGACTCCCTTACAAAACAATCTCATTCAGCTACTTTCCACCACCCAACAAGACCTCAAAACGCTCGTAAAAAATACTGAGTTCGATCGAGATTTGTATGAATTTGTCGCAGAGTTCACCGTACCTGTTTGTGCATTAGCTGACCGCGCTGAAGATGTTCCTGAATTACTGAACTTTTATACCAATTACTTACCAGACCAAGAACAAACACCTTATCGAAAAATTTCATTCGCAGCGCAGAATCATTTACGCAATTATCCTTGGCCAGGTAATTTGCGCGAACTTAAAAATTTGGTCAGGCAATTACAACTTCAACCCGGAGACGCTGAAATTCAATTAGAAGAAGTCACTAAACTGTTATTACAAACCCAACAAGCCCAGTCAAACACATCTCAAAGTACACGTTATGATCTGCAGTTAAGAGAAGCCAGAGAGGAATTTGAACGCGATTATTTTTTGCACCACCTACAACAAACCGAAGGTAAGGTAGGCGATGTGGCTAAAATTTCGGGCATGGAACGCACCAATTTATATCGAAAACTGAGGGCATTGAACATCAATTTCAAGAATATGGATAAGTCATGAAAATCATCATCCTTGGCGCGGGTCAAGTAGGCTCATCTATTGCTGAACATTTATCTCACGAAAACAATGACGTTACTGTAGTAGACACTGATCTAGAGCGCTTAAGTGACATGCAAAATAAGTTTGATATTCGCACAGTACACGGTCATGCATCACATCCATCAGTGTTAATAAGAGCCGGTGCCAATGATGCTGATATGGTGGTCGCATTAACCAATTCAGATGAAGTCAATATGGTGGCTTGTCAGGTTTGCTACAGCATATTCAACACACCCACAAAAATAGCTCGTATTCGTGAAGCTGAATACGCCTCGCATCCAGAAATGTTCGAGCATGAGCATGTACCCATTGATTTTCATATATCTCCCGAACAGTTAGTAACTCGACATATCAAAGGCTTAATTGAGTATGCTGGCGCGATGCAAGTGATGGATTTTGCCCAAGGTTTGGCACAACTTGTGACCATCAAAGTTAAGAACAACGGCCCCTTGGTCGATCAACAACTGCGTGAATTTGATCACCTGCTACCAGAGGGCGTAGATGCCAGAGTCGCTGCCATCTTTCGTGATAATAAATCTGTATTCCCTGATGGCGACACAGTACTTAAAACGAATGACATGGTGTTTTTGTTGGCGGCCAGAAAGCACATCAGTAAGATCATGGATGCCTGGCAAAAGACCGGCAAAAGGCATTACAAAATAATTTTGGCAGGTGGGGGTAATATTGGCTTTAATCTGGCCAAGGCTTTGGAGCGTGAACACTCGGTTAAGATCATAGAATACAGTAAAGCCAGATCTCAATTCATTGCGGAGGAATTGAATAAAGCCTTGGTTATCCGCGGAGATTGTACTTCAGAGGAACTGTTGAATGAAGAAAACATCAATCACACCGATATATTTTGTGCTTTGACCAATGATGATCAAGCCAATTTACTTTCGGCCTTGATGGCTAAGAAAATGGGTGCCAAAAAAGTATTGACCCTGATCAATAAACAGAATTATGCGCAACTGATTGAAAAAGACACCATAGACCTAGCCATTTCTCCTCAACACATCACCATGGGTGGGATTTTGGCCCATGTTCGTGGCGATTATACAGCGCGCGTGCATTCTTTACGCTCAGGTGCAGCTGAAGCCATTGAAGTAGAAGTCACTGGTGACTCATCTTCATCTAAAGTGGTGGGTAAAATGATTCAAGACATCAATCTGCCTTCAGGCTGCAACATTGGTGGCCTCATTCGTCAGGAAAAAGTCATTATGGCGCATCGCAATGTAGTGATTGAAAACAAAGACCATTTGATCATGTTTGTGACCGATAAACGTAATATCAACGATCTGAAGCGCTTGTTTGAAGTAGACGCTTCGTTTTTATGATGTCAAGGTATTGAAACTATGAACCCCCGCCTTATTGCAAAAATTATCGGCCTGTTGTTACTGGTTTCCTCATTCATGATGCTACCACCGGCCTTAGTGGGATCTATATATCAAGACGGTGATATATGGCCATTCCTGGAGGGGTTCGTTGCTTTAGCCCTGATTGGCGCCATCCCTTTTTACATGTATCGAGGCATTGATGCTGAACTTAAAATTCGAAGCGGATTTTTAGTGGTCGGCGCTTCATGGCTCATCGTGGGTTTAGCCGGTTCTTTGCCTTTGTATTTATCTGACAACCTAAACCTATCAATCACTGATGCCATTTTTGAATCAATCTCAGGCCTAACCACCACTGGTGCGACCATCCTCACCAACATTGATGAACTGCCGCATTCCATTAAATATTACCGACAACAACTACAATGGTTCGGTGGGATGGGTATCATTGTATTGGCTGTAGCAGTTCTGCCTATGCTACGTATTGGTGGTATGCAGATCTTCAGGGCTGAAACACCAGGGCCCATGAAAGACCAAAAGCTCACGCCAAGAATCACCGAAACAGCCAAAGCATTATGGTACATATATTTGGGCATAACTGTGATGTGTTGTTTAAGTTACTATATGGCAGGCATGGATATGTTTGATGCCATTTGTCATGCGTTTTCAACCATTTCAATTGGTGGTTTTTCCACCTATGATAATTCAATGGGCCATTTCAACAACTCATTGATTGAAATGATTGCGGTGATTTTTATGTTGATTGCAGGCATCAACTTTGCCTCCCATTTCTTGGCATGGAAATCAGCCTCAATTAAAACCTATTTAGTCGATACCGAAGTGAAGGTTTTCATCGGGTTTATGGTGGCAGCCTCTGCAGTCACCTCATTTCAGTTATATACCAGTGGCGTCTCAAGCTCTCTGTATGAGTCCATCAGACAAGGTACTTTCCAAGCTGTATCTGTAGGCACCACCACGGGTTTTACCACCGAGCCATTTTATCTGTGGCCAGGCGCTTTACCTTTATTGTTGATTTTATTCAGTGTCATTGGCGGTTGTGCAGGATCAACTGCCGGTGGCTTTAAGGTCATTAGAATGATTTTATTGTTCAAAATGAGCTTGCGAGAGCTGTACCGCCTAATTCACCCACATGGTAAATACTTAATAAAAATCAACGGAAAAACCGTTAATTATCGAGTCCTGGATTCAGTGTCTGCATTCTTTGTGCAGTTTCTATTTCTGTGGTGTGTCTTCACACTGTTACTGGCTGGATTTGGTGAAAACATCACCACGGCGTTTTCAGCTTCCTTGGCTTGTCTCACCAATCTTGGACCTGCTTTGGGTGATGCGGGTGCACATTACGCAGGTGTTTCTGATGGTGCCAAAACTGTACTTTCAATTGCCATGATTTTCGGTCGATTAGAATTATTCACTTTGTTTATTTTATTGATACCAGCTTATTGGGAGTTTTAAGCCGTTTCAATGATGACATCAATTCGACTTAAAAAATTGGCATAATCACAAAAAGAATACCCACAAGTGGTACCCCTAAAGCAGTTCATTTAAACTTTTATCATCACACATCATATTTATACTAAAAAATACATGTTTTCCCGTAGGGCGCACCCCTCGTGGGTGCCCCTTCTTTATGACCCCGTGCAATTTATGCCCACTTTATAAATTTCGATAAACACAGTAAACTGAGTTACCAGTATCATACAGCCCTGACCGATGAAGGACTTTTCTCATAATGCTGTTTAAATGTGCGTGAAAAGTAAGATAAAGACTCAAAACCTGTGCCATAAGCGATTTCACTCACAGTGAGCTGAGAAGACTGTAGTAGGCTCATGGCATGATTCATCCGAATTTCCCGGATTATTTTTGCCGGTGACTTATTGAGCTCTTTTTCACATTTTCTGAACAGCGTTGAGGCACTTACATTCATGTTCTCAGCTAAGCTGTCAACATTCAACTGCGGATTAGACAACTGGCTGGTTATGGTTTGGGTCAGTTTTGCAGTGAAATCATCGCCCCCTGTTTGCGACAGCTGTTGTGACATTTCATGTTGGATGCTTTTTCGAATTAGCTTACGGTTATTGATCAGTCCTGCAACACGCATGATGAGTTCAGAGGTATCAAAGGGCTTACTTAAATAATCATCAGCACCGGTCTGTAAACCTTCAACCACCTCTCGTTTGCTTGATTTAGCGGTAAGCAATATAACCGGAATGGTGTTGGTTATCTCATCACTTTTGAGTCGTTGAGACATTTCTAAGCCATTCATTTTAGGCATCATCACATCAGAAATAATTAAATCAGGCAGTTCCATCTTGGCGGCTATCAAACCATCTTCACCATTGTGTTTTTGAATGACGCGATAATAAGTCGATAAACGACTGGCAATAAATTCACACAACTCAATGTTGTCATCAACCACCAAAACTGTAGTTACATCTTCTTTAATATTGAAGCCATTCTCAACCAGGCGTTGAGGTAGCTCAAGTGCTTCTATAGGGTCTATGGCATCATGATTGATGGGTTCATGTAGTAATGTAGCATCAAAATGATCCTTTCCTCGTTTAAACCACAAGATAAATTCACACCCTTCGCCAACGCGATTAATTAATTCAACGGTCCCATGATGCAATTCAGTCAATTCCTTCACCAATGACAAGCCAATACCAGTACCTGCATCACTGATGGTTTCTGATAGTTGGTCTTGGTAGAACCTGTCGAACACCTTATCTTGAGACTGTTCAGATATACCCTGCCCAGTATCGCTGACTTTCAGCCCAATTTGTTGATCCTCTTTAAGCAGTGAAAGGGTGATTGTGCTGTTTTGTCCTGAATACTTAATCGCGTTGGAGATCAAATTTGATAAACATTTATCTATTTGATCCAAATCACAATAAAGCATCTGCGGCTCTTGTGTGTTTTCGACAATGACTAATTGGTTATTTTTTTGTGCCCAAACCCGAAAACGCAGCGCCATTTGATTCATTAAATCTGCCACATCGTAGGATGCAACCCGTAAAGGAAAACGACCAGACTCCAAGCGATTTATGTCTAAAATTTGACCAACTAAAGACAACATTTTTTTAGAGTTAATAATGGATGTTTGAATGGGGTGGCTCAAGTGCTTTTCCAGTTGGGGGTTATCATGCAAGAGACTTTCAAGCGGCGCAATCGCGAGGGTCAACGGCGTACGAAATTCATGTGATACATTAGCAAAAAACCGTATGCGAGCTTGATCTAGCTGATGCAACTCATCACTTTGTTGCTTAATTTTCGCCGTGCGTTTATTAACCATTTCCTGGAGTTGTCGATTACGCTTTTTAATTTGGTAAGTACTGATTTTACTGATCAAGTAAACCAGTAAGGCAAATGCCATAACTGCCAATAATTTAAACCACCATGTTTGGTACCAATAATCAGCCACTTTAAATTTAAAGACGCTTTGGCTAAGTTGTTCTTTTGGATCACCTGCTAGAACTGTTAAATCATGGGTGCCACCAGAAATATTCGAAAAATTAACTTGGGTGTTATTTGACCAGCTAGTACAGTTATCAACCGACAAGCAAGCCTTAAACAAAGCCTTTTGCGTTTTTGAAAAATCAGGGTAACTGATATTAAACTGGATATTGTGTTGAGATATCACGTTATTCACATCTAATGCCAGAAGTTCGTTCCCACTCTGAATGCTTTTAATTTGTGGTGCGAAAAATGTAGCAGGGTTGATATCTCCACTGACGATCACAATACCACTATTTTGAACAAAAATCCTTTGATCTGATTGCGCATCATAATAGAACCCTGAAGTTAAGTCGGGTTCTAAATAGTGTGCTAATGTCGAATTGAGGTGCTTAAATTCATCATCAAAATAAAGTAATTCGGTTTTGGTTGAGAGCCAATAACGTCCACTGGGTTCTTGTTCAAAGAATTGAATTTCTGAATCAACATCTATTTCTGCCAACTGTGAAAATTGATTGTTGGATGGGCCAAACTGATAAATTTTATTTTTATAAGTAGCGATTAAGCCAGTCTGTGTTGAAAAAAGCCGCGTTTTATAAAAACCCGTATGATTACTAATAAAAACAGATTCATACGCATATTCCTTTAATTCAGCAAACTTGGCTACTTTTAACAGCTCACCCGTACTTAAGCTTATCCACAACTGATCATGATTAAATGCAACTGAAACCACATCATCATCGAATTCTTCAATCAAATCATAGGACCATTGGCCACCTTTATGTTGTAATCGTGCTAAACCATTATTAAGGCGAACGAAAATCTCATTATCATGCCAAGGTGACCTAATAAGCTCTTCAACAACTAAATCACCCTCAATGATGGTGCTACTGATTTTATTTGGTGATTGATTAAAATCAATATCAACCAAGGCAATGCCAAAATAACCAGCCACCAAAAGACCATTAACCTGGCTATCAATTATGGTTTGTAGTTGATTCCTTTCAAACTCTTGATGATTAAACTTCCCACCTTTTAAGATCGCCAAACCGGAAAAAGAAAGGCCAACTAAATGATCCTTATAATTAATAACAGCTCTGATCTTTTTCAAACCTACATTGGTTTTATCCACCCGCAAAGTCAAGGGCGACTGGATTCTGCTCAAGCCCCTGCCCAGACTCCCTACCCATAAACCATCCTGCTTATCTACAGTTATACCAACCGCAATTTCATTGGGCAGACCCTGTTCTTTACTGATACTGAATACATCTTGTCCATCATAAGCAACAAACACCACTCCTTTTTTTACTGTCGCAACAACAAAATAATCTGAGTTGTAAGGCATCACATCATAAATCCAACTGTCTTTTAAATAATGACCTGCTGGTGTATTCCAGTGTTCAAAATTGTTTTTTCTCACGTAAACATCATTACCACTAAAAACCAATTCCTCGTTATCTGCTTGTAAAGTCTCAATCACATGAATGCGTTGTTTTTCTTGATCAGTAAAAAAATCGGTTTTTATCAGTTGATCGTTTTCATCTATTTCCAGATTAAAATCTTTGGCAGAAAAATAAAGCTTTGAGTCATATTGAAAAACATCTTTGAGCTGCGAGTTTTCTAGGTAAGGCCAAGCTGTCACTCGCTTGTCTGGGTTGTTACTTAGGATGTTGAGCCGAAACAACCATTTGTTAGCCACATAATAGACAGCATCTTCAAACACAAAGACATTAGACACTTCATCAAAATTTTTATCCGGCACATCGCTTGAATCACTGAGTTCCTGGTACTGCAATTGTCCGAACTGATCTTTCTCAAGGTAACCAAAACTATTAAGCGCGCCGACATAAATAACGCCATTTTTATCTTTTTTCAGTGATCTGACCACACCCAGATTAGGCGTTTTTATGAGACGCCACTCCCTGCCATCGTATTCTAAAACGCCATGACCATTACCTGTGTATAACCACCCATTGTCACCCATAATCATCGACCAATTATTCTCATAAGCACCATAAACATGGGCTGGATAATGATCAATGATGGGCTGACCGAAAGAACTACCACTTTCGACTGAATGACTGGTGGTTACTTCGCCTTGGCTTTTGATTGAAAACACCAAGGCGCAAAAAAACAAAACGATTGGTAATGTTTGATTTGGTAAAGTGATTTCTTTCATGTTAAATATTTTACTACATTCACAGTGTTAAAAATATTGCCATCAACCTGTCGTTTCCCTGTACCGATGATTGAATCATGGCTGGTTTAAAGTTAATTGCATCACGGGTACCCGTTTTATAATTTCAATTAATTTGTTCGATAATATTGATCATCACACCATTTTGCTGGGTTGTATTTAATATATTCGGAAATCTGCTGGTATGAATACTCATTTCTAATCACATGCTCATAATAGTTTCGTTGCCAAAACTTATTAACAAACGGACGCCAATTATTTTCTTTCACGCCCCTAATATATTTATTGGTTGTGATGGATTTAAAAGCACCAACTACTTCGCCTAAACTGACATCTTTTTCGGTCAATTCAATAATCCCATGAAAATGATTGGGCATAAGCACAAATTCATCTAAACGAACGCTAACAAATCGCTTGCTCATATCATACCAGCAGGATTCAAGCATCAACCCCGCCGCATTAGGAAACATCTCATCATTGTTAACCCTGCCCAATAGGCATAATTTTTGATGTATACAAATCGTTATGAAATACAGTCCTTGTTGTAAATAATCATAATTTTTCAATCGAAGAGATTTCCTTTTTTTATTTTTTTCATCCATTAAACAAATATTATCATATGATCAACAGATGAATAAAATAAGGTTGTTGCTATTCTTTTAATTATGCCTATTCAATACATTGATGATTCAATCTTTGTGAATAACAAAAAGGCATCCACAAGGGGCACCCCTACAGCAGTTCCGATCACCTTTCATCATCATACATGACAGATTTATATTCTTAACATACTGTAATTTAAAATACAAGGCGGATTCCAGTTGCAAGTGCAACGGGCTAACATCTAGATAGTACTTCAAGCGGAGTTTGATAGCCAAGCACTTTTCTGGGTCTGTTGTTTAACCTCTTCTCAATAAATTGAGTTTGT
>CALDFB010000120.1 GCA_937942365.1 uncultured Marinicella sp.
ACTGGTTGTAAAGGGTACTCATTAATGCCAATCAGCAAAGACTGAGTTTCAAAGTGAAAATAAACTTCACTGGTGAAGCCTTTGCCAGTGAAATCAAACAGAATAACTTCAAATAAAAGCATGAATAGAAACGTTAAGTAAAACGTTATTAAAAGGAATTTAAATATGGAATTTAGCCTTTTACCTAGATGCTGAGTATGACCTAAAAGAACCACCAACGCCGCGCTCAAAAGCACATGCATTAGAGTTTGCCATGGTGATAAATTTTGTATCATCTGGGCAGCTAGTAAGGGAGCTAAAAAAATTATAAATAACCATAGATATTTATTCATGAAGCTATTATGTTCTTTTGAAATAAAACTATACATTTTAATTGATCAGGCTTTAGAAATTAGTTAAGGAAGGTTTGAAGAATAAGGCTTGAGGTTATTGTTGAAACAAATCATTAAGGTTTCGATAAGCTTCTAAATATTTAGCAGGGTTACCATCAGCATCATACAAGCCTAAAACTTGAGTGAAGCCAAACAGTTTAATTTCATCTATCAAAACTTCTGACTGTGTTTTTATAGAAAATAAAAGCGGCACCCTTAATTTAAAAGGTTCGGCTGAAATTTGGATGCAGTTTTGGTCTGGTTGAATCTGCCATTCTTCAATAATCACACCGTCTACTTTGATTTCTAGCAGTGCTTTTTTATTGGCAAATAGACAAACAGTTACATCTTGATACTCGACCAATAATTTAAAACGTTTATCAGCCAGAAACTTTTGTGTGATTGAACTGTCAGCTTGCATCAATAAACTTTGGTCTTGTTTTTGGCTTTCGATTGCAGCTAGGCCCTCGATGTGCCAGCCATCAGTGCCCATTTCAAAAGAACCGTTGAGGATGGCGTTGTCATGATAATCTCGATAGGCCCAAACACCATAGCCTCGGCTGTACTTTTTCAGTAATGGAGCAGCTCCGAGTAAAAAATCATCCACTTCATCAGGTTTGATGTTGGCATTATTGGGGTAATGTATGGTGTTGTCATAAAAGTTGAATTGTTCAAGTATGTGGTTGATGTTTTTGCCGTCATTTGAAACAGTTCGCAGTAAATATTCTAAAGTTTTTAAGGCTTGCTCCGCACTGATTAATTCACCTTTATTCTCAGCCCCCCAAAATGGCGCCCAGTAGGTTCCTCTGAGGTTTTTTTCATCTAAGTGTAAGTCATGTCCAATCCATGTGTACTGTTCATTTTGTTTAATGGGTAGTTTATCGACCCTGATTTCCATGGCCGCATTGGGGAATGTGGCTTGCGCCGGATCGAGCACATATTTTGCAAACATTTGATCAATGAAGTCAAGATACAGTACATATGAAAAATCAGCGGGTTGGGGGACTTTGACTTGGTTGTATCTGACATCACTTTGTTGCAACAACACTTTAACTGTATTTGAATTTTGCTGTTTTAACCAATCACCATAACCCATGGCTTGAGCCATTTCGATACGTTTATCCTCACTCCACGTAGGAAACAAGCTGTGAGGACACCAAAAATCTTCCCATGAGACGATGATGCCAGCGGATGACGACTGGAATGGTTTCGCTGCTTGATTGATGTTTTCTAAGTAGTCGTGCCACTGTCTTTGCATTTTTTGATCTGTATACATGCCTATACACTGTTCCAGCGCATAGGTGAATTTATCTTGCATGTGAAAGTGCGGAAACCCAACTCTCAACATATACTTCATCTCTTGTGCAACTATGGCTTCTAACATAAAAGTCAGACGGCTGTAGAGAAATTTGTTGGGTGTGGTTGTGGTATTTTCGAACTGGGTTTCAAAACCTCGCCATGGAATCACCAGCACAATGGTGTTAAAGCCGTCACTCTTAATTTGTGCTAGTTCTCCAGCGACATCGTCCTCTTCAAAATCTTGCCAAAAAGTAATGGGCCACGCAGATGAAAAATAGTGTACTGATTTGATCAGCTCAGGTTCTGAGACAGGTGGTGGAGGTGTTGGTTCATTGGGCACTTCTTGGCTACAGCCAAATACAATTAATGACAGAAATAAGTAAATCAATTTTTTCATAAAAGTTTAAAGTGCTTCAATTGGGTTGGGCTTCTTATTTGAAAGCCAATGTCATCCAGACAGGAATGATTCATTGTTCTGGCGGCTGATATTCATCAACTAAATACAACGGACGTTGTTTGCTTTCATTGAACATACGCCCTAAGTATTCGCCAATGATTCCTAGTGCAGTCAATTGAATACCACCTAAAAACAAAACCACCACCATCAGTGATGGATAACCTGGTACATCATTGCCCAGGATGATGGTTTTGGCAATGATGATGAGCCCGTAAATGAAGGCAAAGATTGCGACAGTCATACCAATCCAGGTAGCGAACCTCAATGGCATGTAACTGAAAGAAGTGATGCCATCTAAAGCAAAGCGCCACAACTTCCCATAATTCCATTTGGTGGTTCCTGCAGCTCGCGGTTCTCGTTCAAAATACAATTGTTTTTGCTTATAACCAACCCAAGCAAACAGCCCTTTCATAAAGCGTTTTCGTTCTCTGAGTTTATTCACAGCTTGATAAGCCCGTCGTGACATCAAGCGGTAATCACCGGTGTCTTTGGGGATGTCTATCTTACTCATGGAGTTAATGATCCGGTAAAACCAATTGGCTGTGGCTTTCTTCGCCATTGATTCACCGTGTCTGGCTTTACGGGTGGCAAAGATCACATCATATCCAGCATGCCATTGGGCTATCATCTCTGGTATCAGTTCAGGCGGGTCTTGTAAATCCACATCTATCACCACCGCAGCATCGGCAGAAGCGTGATCCAGTCCAGCTGTGACAGCATATTCTTTTCCAAAATTTCGACTTAAGGACAAATAGCCAAAATGACTGTTTGATTCGTGAATAGATTTCATGATGGACAAGCTGTCATCAGATGAGCCATCATCAATAAAAACCACTCGCCATTGAACATCACAGCTTTGCATTACCGCTTTGATGCGTTCTTCAAACAAAGGTATTACATCTTGTTCGTTAAATACTGGAACGATGATGTCGATTGATGGCATTAGATCTTTATTGTTAATCAAAAACGTTATTCTAACTAATTTACAGTCACTTAGGCCAATTTAACGAACCAGTAAGCACTTTATCTTTATTTTCATGACGCCAAAACTGATATATGCCAACAGCACACCAACTGTGTTCATCAACATATCCAAAACCTCGACAAAGCGATGTGGGGTGAAATATTGTAAAAACTCAAGTAACAGGCCCAAAAATACCATGCCACTGATCACCATGAGTTTGTGATGAGAGTAGGTGTGAAGGAACCAATAACTCAAAACGAAATAAGTAACTAAGTGCAACACCTTGTCATTACCAGGAATGGATTGAGGAGGTGAGGGTATTTGAACCAAAGATAAAATGATGACACTTGCCACCATCATCCATCCGATTAATCGTAACCAAGATTTATTGAAATAATTGTTCATATTTTGGCTTCAACTGTTGCCTGTGAAATGGTGGATTAAACGTATTCAACTGCTTTAAATTTTCAAGCAGATGAAAAATGGCATGCGCTTCTTTTTCTGGCTCTTGTGGCGTTGAAGGGTATAAGTTTTGTGTAGCATATAATTCGGGGTAAACCAGTCGATTGGGAGCTATGGGTATACAACCACAGGCCACAGCTTCTAACATGGCAATGCCCTGAAACTCGTGGTGGGCAGTGGATAAAACCACGTCGGCTTGTTGTAGGGTTTTGATGTATTGGACGCGTGATTTGATGTATCCCATGGTCAAACATTGTGATTGATGATCATCAATGATTTGTTGCATGGCTGTTGGTTGGTTTCTGAATTGTTGTCCAATGATGTGAAATTTGATGTGTCTTTTATTGAGGCATAAACGCATCAATTCTAATAATGTTTCGGGACCTTTGTCATGCTCCCAACGATGGTTCCATACCACTTCAATGCTTTTTTGAGAGGCCTTTTTGTCATTTAATGGCTGGCAATCATCGGTGATTGGAACGGGTAAGATCGAACTTTTGCTCGCTAATGACTGCGCCAGATCAGCAGGTATACCATCGGGCATGTATTTGCAAAACTGTTTGACACCGGTTAAAAAACTACTGCGATTGTATTCTGAGTTAAACCACAAGTGATCAGCTGCCAAAGCGGCATAAATACTGCGCATTTGGATTTCTAACAAGCCTTTTTGCTTATAGTTTTTTGGGTAAGCAAACTGGTTTTCGTGGAAGTACAGGTGCTTTGGCAGCTTGGCTAAACCCGGATAGATGCCAAGCAAAGTGCTTAGATCTGTCATCGAGGTGGCGATCAATACATCATAATTAGCTTTTAGCTGCTGATCATACTGTGCTTTGAGGTTCAGTGCGTTGCCGCCCATTCGCCAAGAAAAATAACGGTCTTTGAGTACCAAAATTTCCCATTGATGTGCTGCAAATAGGCTGACGAGTTGCTTTCGCCAATAACGATGTGATTGGGCGTCGTAAGTTGACAGCAGCAGAATTTTTTTAGCGCAACTCTGCTGCTGTGTAATGATTGTATTAATTGTTTTTGAGGTCTTGTTTCAGGTCGGTTTTGAGACGATCAACAAACTCCATCACAGCATCTTGAGCTGTTTCGGTGGCATTCAGGCTGGTGTAACTCAAGTTTGAGCCATAGCCTGAACCTATAGAGTCGCCAGAAACTAAATCGTAACTATCCACATCCAACTGGGCATTGACCAGTTGCGATTGGCGACCATAATATTCCAGAGTTTGTTCACCCACATGGTTAACATTGGCAATGATCATAGCCTGCCCACCATAAGCATCTAATTTACTCTTGATGGCTGCTAAATCTACACCTTGAGCCATGATCTGAGACATACCGGGTACAAATTGTTCATTGAGCACTTTGATGTTGTCGCGTTTGAGTTCTGTTTCAATGATTTTTTCAATGGGGTTGGCCACCGCCGGGTCACCAAAAACCAATACCGCAACACCTTTGTCTTTTTTCACTGTAATCCGTTTTTTAACTGTTTTGGTCACCACTGGTTTGCTTTGTTTTTCTACAAACTCATCTAAGGTTGGCTGAACTTGATTGCTGGTGGTGACCGCAGCAATAGTTTGGTTGGTAATTTGTGCTTCAGCTTGATTGATTTTGTCAACATTGATAGGGTTTTGTGCTGATTGCTGACTGACAGTTACAGCAGGAGGCACAGTGGCCAGGACGTTATTTTTTTGATCAGCGGCTGTAATTTTATTTGTAGAATTGCTGGTTTTGACCTGACCAACAGCCATTTGGTTGTTATCAGCCACTTGCTCATGAGGCGTCAGTTGATCGTTGTGATTGATGTTTGCATTCATGTCAGTTGTGGCAACAGAATTTTTAGCAGACGTTGGAACAGATGCATTTAAAGACTCATTGTTTTGGGATTCTACTTGGGCAGTTTCCTTCTGAATGTTTTGTGCACTTGATTCAGACTGAGCATTCATTTCATGACTGATTTGAGCCATTTCTTCCTTTGACTTTAATTTCACATCTTCAAGTTCCATTTCTTTGTCTTCACCACCTAGTAAAGTCATGGCCTGGTAATCTTTGGATTTGAAAGGTGATGGTATATAACCTTCGTGAATACCTACCGCGCCAACTCCAACAGCAACGGCTAGTGTGAGAGCTATCCAGCCAGCTTTGTTGGACTTTTTTCGACTGTTAGGTACAGCTGTGTCAATGGCAGATGCGTTGGGCAGCGTCACTTGTTGTGAAACGTTGGGTTTTTTCTGAGCTGGCTTAACCGAGACGGCCTGTTTTTTGATGTCAGCCAAACTTAATTCTATGGTTGATGGTCCGAGGTGTTTAATCACTTCTTGACATGATTGACAGCGTTCTTCTGGGCTTTTCGCAATCATCTTTTCCAAAATATAACTGGTTTTCTTATCTACTTTTTTATTGATACTGCGAATGTCAGGTATTTCGGCTTGAACAACTTCCAACATGAGTCCCAGTGGGCTTTCATTCTCAAAAGGCACTTTGCCAGCCAGCATTTCATAAAACACAATACCCAAGGCAAAAATATCAGAACGCGCATCTACCTCTTGCCCAGTACAAACTTCCGGGGATAAATAGCCTGGTGTGCCCACAAACTCACCGGTATTGGTCAACTTATCACCATATTCACGGGTTTGTGCAATACCAAAATCTACCACCTTAACTGTGCCATCATCACAAAGCATCAAATTTGCCGGCTTGATGTCACGGTGTACCAAGTCTTGATCATGAGCCACTGCCAGTCCAGCGCAGGCTTGTCGCAATATTTCTTTGGCATGAGCAACGGTCAGAACATGGTTGCCACGAAGTAAATCATCCAAAGATACACCTTCAATGAACTCCATCGCGAAATAAGGTTGGCGGCCTTCCATGCCAATAAAGAAAACTTGAATCACATTGGGGTGGTTGATGGCAGCCATACTTTTGGCCTCACGGGTGAAACGTTCGATCAAGCCTTCATCACCCAATAAATGTTCGCCCAAAGCTTTGATGGCTACATGTCGATTAAGCGAAGGCTCCCAGGCTTTATAAACAACGCCCATGCCACCTCTACCTAATTCTGAAACCACTTCATAGTGACCAAACTTTTTCTTTGTAATGTTTTCTGTCATAATTTTTCCAACCCAATTGACTCGGTTTTTAACTTGAGTTCAATATTATAAAGATTTGATTTGAATATTAGCTTAACGCAAAAACCTGTGTTTTGTGAAGTACATCACTTTTAAATGGCCATATTTAAGCGTTTTAGCGCGTAAATAGGTGTAATCTTAATGGAGAGTTATGTGGTGTTAAGGTAAAATTGCCGCTTTTTTTAAGATTATATAAATAGGCTAAATTGTCATGCGGAATGAGTTTTGTGGTCAGGTCACGGAAAAATACCTGGATCAGCAAGTTGAAGTTTGTGGCTGGGTTGGTAACAGACGCGATCACGGTGGCGTGATTTTTATTGATTTAAGGGACCACACTGGTTTGGTTCAAGTGGTGGTTGAACCAGATAATGAAGCGGCTTTTAAAATTGCTGATGGTGCCAGGTATGAATACTGTTTGCGGGTTAAAGGAAGGGTCAGAAACAGACCAGATGGACAGAGCAACGCTAAACTGTCTACAGGTCAAATAGAGGTGGTGGTTGATGAATATCATGTTCTCAATTCATCGAAACCATTGCCATTCATGTTAGATGAAAATCCGGGTGAAAACATCCGTTTGCAATACCGTTATTTGGATTTACGTCGTGATAACATGCAACATAATATACGTCTGCGTTCCCAGCTAACCCACGCTTTGCGTGATCACTTACATCAGCGTGATTTTTTAGATGTTGAAACGCCTATATTAACCAAGGCCACACCGGAGGGTGCAAGAGACTTTTTGGTGCCATCTCGTATGAATGCAGGTGAGTTTTATGCCATGCCCCAATCTCCGCAGTTGTTTAAACAACTGTTGATGATGTCTGGAATGGATCGTTATTATCAAATTGCACGCTGTTTTAGGGATGAAGATTTACGAGCGGATCGCCAGCCAGAATTTACACAGCTCGATATTGAAATGGCTTTTGTTGAGCAAGAAGATGTTTTACAAATGGCAGAAAATTTAATTCGAGATACTTTTAAAGCCGTCATGGATGTTGAATTGGCAAACCCTTTTCCGCGAATGACCTACAGTGAAGCGATGCGTCGATATGGTTCAGACAAGCCTGATTTGAGGATTGATCTTGAGTTGGTTGATGTGGCTGAATCTGTTAAAGATTCTGAATTTAAAGTTTTTTCCGCTCCAGCGAATGATCCAAAAGGTCGAGTTGCGGTATTGAAAGTGCCTCAAGGTGGAGCGAATTTCACCCGCAAACAAATAGATGAATATGAGCCTTATGCCCGCCGCTTTGGAGCCCGTGGTTTGGCTTGGATCAAAGTTAATGACAAAGCAGCTGGAAAAGATGGTTTGCAATCTCCAATCGTGAAATTCCTCAGTGATGATGCATTGGCGGGAATACTGTCCTCTACTGCAGCCGAGGACGGTGATTTACTGTTTTTCGGTGCAGGTAAATACAACGAAGTTACTCAGTTTATGGGTGCGTTGCGGATCAAGGTTGGTCAAGACATTGGGCGAGTCAAAGACGCTTGGGAACCGCTTTGGGTGGTTGATTTTCCGATGTTTGAATTCAATGAGGATGAAAACAGGTGGGATGCACTGCATCATCCATTCACTGCACCAACGGGTACAGTTGAAGAATTACAAAACAACCCAGGTGAAGCTTTGTCAAAGGGTTATGACATGGTGCTTAACGGCGTAGAACTCGGTGGTGGCTCTATTCGTATTCATGATCAACAAATGCAATCAGCTGTATTGGAGCTATTGGGAATCAATGAACAGCAAGCTAACGACAAATTTGGTTTCTTACTGGAAGCGCTGCAGTTTGGTTGTCCGCCTCATGGTGGCATCGCCTTTGGTGTAGATCGGATGGCAACTTTGATGTGTGGTGAGGAATCTATCCGCGAAGTGATTGCTTTTCCAAAGACCTCAAGTGGAGCCTGCCCGTTAACCAACGCACCTTCTGCCATTGATGCAGATCAATTAGCTGAAGCGCACATTCAGGTGATTTTACCTGAAGAGGATGACTGATCTGGGATGACTGGTCAACCCCAAGAAGCTGTTGTATTGGTTCATGGCTTATGGATGAGGGGCTGGACATGGCATTTTTACCGCCGTTGGCTAACTCAACAAGGGTATAAAGTTTATCTGTTCAGTTACAAAACGACACAGCAGGCTTTTGATTTAACCTTATTGCAGTTAGCTGCGTTTGTTAATTCTCGACCTGAACGGATCATGCATTTGGTGGTACATTCAATGGGTGGTATTTTGGCCATGCGCGCACTACCTAAGATCAATAAGCCAGGGAAACTGGTGATGTTGGGTTCACCCATCAATGGATCGAAAGTAGCCAAAAAATTACAACGCATAGGTTGGCACAAAGGGTTATTAAACCATGCCACTGACCCATTAACTCAAGGTACTGGCGATGTAGATAAGTTGCGTGAGTCATTGATGATTGCTGGCACTTCCGCTTATGGTTTTGGGCGTTTAATTGAAGCTCGAATGGGTGTCAGTGATGGCACAGTTGGTTTGGCAGAAACGCAGGCTGATTGGTTGGATGAACATGTGCAAATACATTGCAACCACATGGGATTATTGTGGAATAAACAAGCGATGAATTTAACTTTAGATTTCTTAAGGAAGTCTTGAACTATTCATTGTACTTTGTTTGTCTTTGAGAGCAGATTAGCTCGAAACTTGATTAGTCACATTTAGTCACAAACAGAAAAATCAATTTTTGCTACAATGAATTTTTTTATTTTTAGTGAGAACTGATATGGAACAAGAAGAAGCTTCATTTGTTGATCAAATCAAATCGTATTTTACCGATTTCATAAATAACCCGGAAGCACTGATCGGAATTTTTAAACAGCTGGTTTTGGCCTTTTTGATTTTTTGGATTGGTCGCCGCATAGCCCGGTGGATGTCTAATTTGACAGCCAAAGCATTGGATAAATCCGGCAATGATCCCATCTTAGTCAACTTTTTAAAAAATTTGGTTTACTATGTGATCCTGGTAGCCGTTGTGATTATGGCCTTAGGACAATTGGGCGTTCAAACCACATCTTTGATTGCTGTCATGGGTGCGGCGGGCTTGGCCATTGGCTTGGCGCTGAAAGACTCATTGTCTAACTTTGCATCTGGAGTGATGTTGGTCTTATTCCGTCCATTTAAATTGGGTGATATCGTTGAAGTGGCTGGAGCAACCGGCAAAGTCCAAGAGATTCGTATATTCAGTACCATCATAAAAACACCAGATAATAGAGAGGTCATAGTACCTAATGGCCTGATCACTTCAGATGTGATCACCAACTTGACTTCACAAGGTAATCGTCGAATTGACTTGTTAATCGGTGTCAGTTATGACGATGACATTAAGAAAGCCAAACAAATCATTACTGATACATTGACAGCACATCCACTGGTTTTGAAAGATCCTGGTGTCAGTGTGTTTTTAATGGAGTTGGCTGATTCAAGTATTAATTTTGCAGTTCGTCCTTGGGTTCAGGCTGATGATTACTGGACCGTGCATGGTGACTTGATGGAGCAGTTGAAAGTGAATCTTGAAGCTGGCGGGTGTAGCTTCCCATACCCACAACAAGATGTTCATATGCATCAAGTGCAATAACTTTCAAAAAAAGAAGGGTTTTAAAAAGGTCGGAAAATTTCCGGCCTTTTTTATTTTCGCGCTACAGCCACCAGTCGGTCAGCAGCTAAGTCGTAGTCATCACGCGTCAATGATCCATAAATCTCTACGGTTTTGAACCCAGCTTGTTTCAGCATCATGGTTAATTCTTCGGCTGAGTATACAAAGTGTTGATATTCCCAGCGATGGGCTTGTTTATCGCGCACCAGTATCCATTCGTTGGAATAAACCTGCATATTTTCAATCAACAGTGGTCTTTCAAAACGTAAATCACCGTTATTGTATTCGGTGCAATGAACCGGTTCAATTGCATGAGCGGCTTGTTCTTTGCCGAAAGTATCAATAATCAGTGAGCCGCCATCATTTAGTTTTTGATAGGCGTTATTCAATATTTGTTGGTTGTCACTTGGGTCAGAGTAATATCCGAAAGAAGTGAATAAATTGGTGATGAGGTCGAAGTTTTGTTTCGGTTGGTATGTCAATAAATCACTGTGAACTAACGTGGCTTCTAAACTTTCTTGTTCTAATAAATTGGCTGCTTGATTCAATAAATAACCACTGAGGTCAACACCTGTGACCTTCAGTCCCAGCCGAGAAAAGCCTAACAAATGTCGCCCTGGACCGCAGGCCAAGTCTAAAACAGAGGACACGGTACTGCCAACCAAATCAATGATTTGTTGACATTGTTTGTTAGCAGTTTCAAAGCTGTCACGATCGAACATACAATCATAAAAGACTTCCCACATTTCATTGTTATCAAACCAGGGCATATTGAGTTTTTTGTTTAATTTTTAGGCAAAAAAAAGACACTTTACTGAAACCAAAGTGCCTTTCCAATAGATAAAGTCAGTAATTATCTTTCATCTACGACTTTAGCATCGGCAGCATTTTTCGCAACAGAAGCCTTGCCATTCTTACAGCCACTGTCGGATTTATACATTTGAGATCTTCCGATTTCTTGTCCGTTATTGGCTTTTAGAATGAAGTAAGTGCGCCCATCTTTGGCTTCCCTCTCTTCAAATTTAGAATCATCTTGAGAATTGGTTTTAACTGATTCAATGCCATTCTCACAACCCGATGATGAACTGTAACCTTGTGATTGTAAAATCACCTCGCCATTGCCTGCTTTTAATACAAAATAGTCTTTACCGTCTTTACCTTTAGTTATAACAAATTTACCTGCCATGATTTTAGACTCTCAAATTAGGGTGACCAAGATTTGGAAATAGTTCAAATACAATGACCACAATATAAATAATAAATATCCACACAGGACATTTGCCTCTAACCATATTAAAATAGCCCATTAAGAATGTAAAACAGATATTATAAAATTTTACAATTAAGCTGCATTAAATTGGAAATCACTTGAATAATCTATCATTAAAACAGCTGTGCTGCGTTTTCATTATCACTTTTCAACTTTCAGTAAAGGCACAGCTTACAAACTGTCCAGCTGTAGATGTAATGATGAATGATGCACAACGGCAATGCGTTAAAAAAATCAGTCAACCTGGAAAGATTAATTTATTTGCTGGTCGATCTGCCGTACTTGGCCCCAATGAGTTTTTATTGGATGATGATATTTGTATTGTGCAAGATGACATGAGAATGATGTCACCCAAACTTTACTACCACCAAACACAGCAGTTGTTTGAAAGTGAAGGTGGGGTGATGTTACAAAATGCGAATCAACGTATCGGGGCCCAAAAAGCTGAATTCAACTCTACAAACATGAGTGCCAAATTAGAAACCGTCGATTTTTTTCTGCTGGAATCAGACATGAACGGTCAAGCCCAACGCTTGGTTTTGAATGATCATGAGTCTGAACTTGACTTTTTAACTTTTTCTACGTGCTCACCGCAGCAGCGTGATTGGGAAATAGTGGCTAAGTCGGCAGCATTGGATCATGAAGAAGGCGTGGGTACTTTTAAGGGGGTCAGCCTACGTTTCAAGGATGTGCCTATATTTTATGTACCTTGGGCCAAATTACCTTTGAATGATGACCGAAGAACGGGTTTGCTCATTCCAGGTTTTTCCTATTCTAACAACACTGGTTTGGATTTTTCATTGCCTTATTATATCAATATTGCACCACAAATAGATGCCACTGTTACACCGCGTTTTTTACAACAACATGGTTTGATGTTGGGTACTGAGTTCAGGTATTTAAGCGCCAACAGTCGCGGCACATTTATGGGCACTTACTTGCCAGATGATGATCGTCGTGATCGCGACCGTGGTTTGATTGAATATACACATCAAACCAGGTTTGCTCGGGGTTGGTCTTTTAACAGTGATTTAAACCATGTCACCGACTCGCAATATTATGAGGATTTTTCATCCAGTTCATACATCACTTCCACGCCTTATTTAAGGAGTGCAGTTAATGTCAGAGGTAATGGTTTGAATTGGCGTTTTTTTGCAGGTATCAATGACTATCAAGTTTTAAGCCAAAATATAACGACAAGCAGCGAACCGTTTCAAACTTTGCCAGAAATCAATTTTGATTGGTTTGAGTATAATTATCAGTTACAACTGAATTATGGCATAAGCTCAGAATTGGTTAATTTTTACCGTGAAGATTCTGTAGGTGCTTGGCGCAGCGATGTAACGCCTTGGGTGGAAAAACAGTGGTCAAATGCTTGGGGTTATATCAAACCTCGTTTGCAATATAGGAATACGCAATATCAATTTGATGATGATCGTGAAAACATCAGCCGAAATTTACCTATTGGTTCATTAGATCTGGGTTTAAGTTTTGAGAAAAATATCACCTCAGGTGGGTTTAAGACCATAGAACCACGTCTTTTTTATGTGTATGCGCCAGAGCGAGATCAAAGTGACATACCTATTTTTGATAGCCGTGAGCTGACATTTGGTTCATCATTATTATTTCAAACCAATCGATTCTCAGGAGCTGATCGTCAGTCAGATATGAACCAAGTGGCAGCTGCAGTTACGCATCGGAGTTTTGCAGGTAATGGTCGTGAACAATGGAATTTCACCGTAGGTCAAATTAAATATTTTGGTGATCAAGTGGTACAAATTAACAATCAACCTGAAGATTTAACGAAATCTCCATTGGTGATTGAATACAATCACTTCCTTAATCGTTATTGGAGTGCAGGTTTAAGTATCCACTACGACCAAATTGAGTCTGAAGTTGAGCGGGGATTATTTCGAGTGCAAAGAAAAACCGCCAATCAAAGCGTGTTTAATTTTGCTTATCGGTTCAGGCGTAATCAATTGGAACAGTTTGATACTTCTTTTGTCATACCAATTAAGGGTCAGCATCGCCTCATTGCGCGATGGAATTATTCGACACAATCAAACAAAACAATTGAAGCATTGTTTGGCTATGAGCGAAAAAATTGTTGTTGGGCTTTTCGCTTAATGGGTCGACACTATTTGACCGATGAGTTAGGCCAATCAAACAATGGCATATATGCAGAAATACAACTGAACGGTTTGGGTTCTATAGGCAGAAACCCAAGGCGCATACTTAAACAAACTATATCAGGATACAATGAGGCTTTTTAACATGAATAAACTTCTACTTTTATTAATAATTTTTTCATCGATCATGTCAGTCAGGGCACAAGAGCTGTTGGATGAAATCGTGGCGGTGGTAGACAAAAATGTCATTATGCGTTCAGAGCTTGATCGAGCAGTGGTTTCAATCAAGAAACAAATTGAAGCCAGTGGTAATCAAGTTCCTCCCGCAGATATATTGAACATGCAAGTATTGGAGCGTTTGATCATTCAAGAAGTTCAAATAGCACGCGCTGAATTGGTTGGTATTAAAGTGTCTGACAGTGATGTAGATGTGGCACTGAATAACATTGCGAGCCAGAATAATGTGTCTTTACAACAAATGCAACAAGCTGTAGAGCAGGATGGTTTTAGTTTCGCTGATTTCCGACGAGACATGAAAAGAGACATGCAAGCTGAACGTGTTCGTTACGCTTATGCCAACTCAAATGTAAAAATCAGTGATCATGAGATTGATTTGTTTTTAGCTGATAATGAACTTGATCAAGGTGAGGTTGAACTGCAACATATTTTGGTTGCCACCAACAGTGACAATGATGCAGCTGCCACAGAAGCTGCTAAAAGCAAAGCAGATGATTTATATGAAAAAGTGATGGCAGATGAAAATTTTGCGGTTTTAGCGACACAGTTTTCAGATGGGCAAAAAGCCTTGGAAGGTGGTCGTTTGGGTTGGCGTCCCATCAACCAATTACCACCTTTATTTGCGGACCAAGTTAATTTGATGGAAACGGGTGAAGTGACTAAACCCATCAGGTCTCCAAGTGGTTTTCATATTTTAAAATTGTTGGATAAAAAAAGTGAAACCACAAAGACTGTAGATCAATACAACATGTTACACCTCATGGTCAAAACTGATGAAGTGGTTTCGGCAAAAGATGGCATGCAAGTAGCCAATGGTCTTTATGAAAAAATAAAAGCTGGCGAGGATTTTTCTGAGCTGGCGGAAAAACATTCTGATGACCACAGTTCGGCCCCGCTGGGTGGCGATATGGGGTGGTTCGAGGTGAATAAGTTTGGCCCAAGGATTGGAGCAGTTTTACAAACTTTACAGCTTAATGAAATTTCTGAGCCATTCCAAACAGAGTCAGGTTGGCACATCATTAAATTCTTAGGTAAAAAAGAAGCAGATGTGACCGAAGAGTTCAGACGTTCACAAGCTTCAAATGCCATCAGAGAACGTAAGGTACAAGAGTTGATTGAAACATGGATTCGTCAAATCCGTGGTGAGTCATTTGTAGACATCAGAATTTAATCAACTCATTAGCCAATGATAGCTATAACCGTAGGAGAGCCAGCTGGAATTGGTTTAGAACTAGTCAGCCAATTGGCTGCAAATAATGAATTGACTGATTGTGTTTTGATTGGCGATGAAGACTGGATTCGTCACTCACTACCAGTCGAGGATTCTACGCCTGTACACCATATTCCTATGTTGGAAAAAAGTCGATTTGGGCATTTAAATGTAAACAATTCTGGCTACGTGCTGGCAACCATAAAAGCAGCTGCATTGGGTTGTTTATCTGGCCAATATCAAGCCATGGTTACTTGTCCTATTCACAAAGGTGTTATCAATGATGCGGGCATTCAGTTTTCAGGACACACAGAATATTTAGCCGAAATTACAGCCACTCCAAAAGTGGTGATGATGTTGCTCAATGAAGTGATGAAAGTGGCTTTGGTAACCACGCACATTCCTTTGAAAGATGTTTCTAGTCATGTGACAGACAGTGAAATCAAACAGGTTGTCAGAATTTTGAACAGCGACATGATCAGTAAATTCGGAGTAAAAAAGCCTGAAATTGCTGTTTGTGGTTTGAACCCTCATGCTGGAGAAGATGGTCATTTGGGGCGTGAAGAGCTTGATACCATCATCCCGGCTTTGGCTAATTTACGGCAAGAAGGGATTGACTTATGCGGACCAATACCTGCAGATACATTGTTCACACCAGACAAAGTGAAACAATACGATGCCATTTTAGCGATGTACCACGATCAGGGGTTGGCACCTTTGAAATATGCAGGTTTTGGTGAGTCAGTGAATATGACGCTTGGTTTACCGATCATTCGTACCAGCGTTGATCATGGTACAGCCTTAGATATTGCAGGCCAAAGAATCGCCAAAGCAGGGAGTTTGCGCGCCGCAATAAAATTGGCCAGAACCTGTGTAAATCGCTCAGGTGAGACTCAACAGGTATGAAAGCTAAAAAATCACTGGGTCAAAACTTCTTGCATGATGAAGGGGTGATCCATAACATCGTAAAAATCATCAACCCCAAGCCAACAGATCAAATCATTGAAATAGGGCCAGGTCATGGTGCGATCACTCAATACTTACAAGCCAGCGGAGCAGCTTTACATCTGATTGAGTTGGATCAAGATTTAATCCCGATATTGCAACAAAAATTTGATCATTTTAAAAATGTAACTATACATCATAAAGATGCTTTGAAATTAGAGCTTGATACAGTTAATGACCCTTACAAAGTGGTTGGTAATTTGCCATACAACATTTCGTCCCCGTTGTTAATCAGCTTCTTGTATCAATCGCCACAGATTGAACAAATGATTTTTATGTTACAAAAAGAAGTCGTACAACGTATTTGCGCTGAACCGGGTAGTAAATTATTTGGGCGCTTGTCGGTGATGTTACAGCATCGTTTTGATTGTGTTGCTCATTTATCAATTGCGCCAGAAGCATTCAATCCAAGGCCTAAAGTTGATTCTCAAATCATCCAATTGACCACCAAAGTTAATCCGACAGATGTGAAATTACCGGTCCTAGAAAGCTTGGTGAAACAAGCCTTTGCCATGCGTCGCAAAACCATACGCAATAATTTGAAAAAAGTGATTTCAGTTGAACAGTTGGAAGCCGCAGGTATAGATCCCAGCCAACGAGCTGAAACCATCAGCTTGGGCCAATTTGAAAAACTGGCCTTATTAGTCGAACAATCAGTTTAATCAATCGCCTAAAAACTCATGTTAATCAAAGATTACAGCTTGCTACCAACTTGTTTTATCACGGCAACAGACACCGACGCAGGAAAAACATACGTCTCTTGCGAAATTTTACAAAAGTGGAAGCAACAGGGCTTCACTGTTGGTGCCTTTAAACCGATTGCATCTGGTGCCATCTGGCAAGCAGGTCAGTTGGTCAGCGAAGATGCCATGGCATTGGCTGAAGTCACTGGACAACCCTTACAAGAAATCAATCCTTTCACTTTTGAACAGCCAGCTTCACCTCATATCGCCGATCATAAAGGTGAGTTTAACTTAAAAGAATCTCTAAGACTATTCGACAACATGTTAAATCAATATGATCGAGTTCTGGTTGAAGGCGTGGGTGGGTGGTGTGTACCATTAAGTGCTGATTTGATGTTAAAAGATTTTGCTGTGGCATTAAATTTGCCTGTTGTTATGGTTGCCAGGATTGGCCTTGGGTGCATCAATCACAGCTTATTAACTATTGAACAAATCAAGCGAGACACCGGCCTTTACCATGGCTGGATTGCCAACCAAATTGATTCAGCTTTCACAGATGCCAATGCCAATATTCAGGCCATCCTCGAGCGAGAATGACATCAGTCCCGATAGAAATTAACTGTCATAGAAATATCATGTGATTGAAATATAAATCACATGTAAACCCTTTAAAGTGCATCTTTTATTTAATCGGGCTCCATATGCCTGACATTCATTATAGGAGGTATCTATGCAAATTAAGGTCAAGCAAATGGTTAAAATTTGTGCATTGATGGCACTAATTCCAAACGCAAACGCGACCATTGAACTAGAAAAAATCAATACTTTATCTACGGGCTTAGGTGAAGGGTCAGCCGAAATCAGCAGCTACGACAAAAACAGTCAAAAATTGTTTGTTATTAATTCAGGCTTCGCATCATTCAGTATTTTTGATTTTTCTGATCCCAAGTTGGCCAGTGTCAGTACACAAGTAGATTTAAGTTCATTTGGAGCTGGTCCAAACAGCATTGCCAGTTTTGATGGTTTGATTGCTGTGGCAGTGGAAGCAGATACTGTGACAGACGCAGGGACTGTAGAATTTTTTGATGTGGATGGTTTGCATCAAGCAAGCATCAATGTGGGTTCATTGCCTGATATGATTACTTTTAACCAAGATGGCACTCAATTGATCGTGGCCAATGAAGGTGAGCCTGATGGCGGAATCAACCCTTTGGGCTCAGTCAGTATCATTGACTTGTCAAATGGTGTGGGCACTGCTTCAGTGAATACATTGGATTTCACGGCATTTAATGCAGGTCAACCTCGTAACGCTGAATTACCAGTCAATGTCTTGATTGCTCCAGGTGTGGAAGTTGCTAATGATTTAGAACCTGAGTACATCGCCATCAGTGATGATAACACGCAAGCTTTTGTTACCCTACAAGAGAACAATGCGGTGGCAGTCATTAATTTAATGACGCCTGCTGTTGAAGCTATTCATTCACTTGGTTTTAAAGACCATTCAATAGCAGGTAATGAATTAGACCCCAGTGACAGAGACGGTCCAAATGGTGAAGGAGCCATCAACATCAATAACTGGCCAGTCAAAGGTATTTATATGCCAGATGCGATTGCGGCGATTGGTTTAAATGGGACACAATATTACCTAACCGCCAATGAAGGAGATGCTCGGGATGAAGATGCGCGTATCAAAGATTTGATTCTTGATCCGGTGGTTTTTCCAAATGCAGCTGAATTACAAACCGATGCTCAATTAGGTCGTTTAGATGCACAAACCAACCTGTGTCAAGGCACCAATGGTTATGAAGAATTGTATGTTTATGGTGCACGCTCATTTTCGATTTGGGATGGGGCAACTGGAAATCAAGTGTTTGATTCTGGTAGCGAGGTAGCGATGAAAATTGCGGAGCTAACCCCCGAACTTTTCAATGCCAATAATTCATCAGCTGGAGATTTTGATGAACGCAGTGACAACAAAGGAGCAGAGCCAGAGGGTGTGACCACAGCCACAATCAATGGGAAATCATATGCTTTTGTTGGTTTAGAACGAGTCGGAGGTATCATGGTTTATGACATCACTACCCCTGCTTTGGCGAGCTTTGAAAGTTATCAACCAGCCACTGATGGTGATGTGGCACCAGAAGGTTTGCTTTTTATAGCAGCAGCAGATAATGCCTCGGGGCACAATTTACTGTTGGTGAGTTATGAAGATACCGGAACGATTGGTATTTTTAGATTGGTTGATGTGATTTTTAATAACAGTTTTGAATAAATAGAGCGATTGTAACCACCTAAGTAGATGGAATAGTTGTTAAGTAATGTAAAT
>CALDFB010000121.1 GCA_937942365.1 uncultured Marinicella sp.
TCATCTGGCCCTACGTACCTGAAGGCCAATAAGATATTTTTATGCGAGTTGAAATAGAAAAAGCCCAATTGCTTGCTGCATAAAAACAAATAAGGAGCAATGTCTTTTCTTGAAAGTGCAATTGATTCACCTCCATAATTCAATAACAGCTTTTGGACCACTATTTCCGCATGAGGATTGTCTGCCAATGCTTCATCAGAAATGACTTGATACATATCAGAGTGTTTAATTTCAACTTCATCGTTCAACACTTTTTCTTCATGTGCATCAAACACCGAAGATAAATTTTGGTCATTGGCATCGATGTTTTTACTGTCTTCATACTGATTAAAATCATTTCCTTGGTGGGTTTCTGGGATTTCAACTTCAGATAAACCAAGGTTAAACATCTTCAATAAAATTCCTTTTTGTTCACTGATAAAAAGCGCTACAAGCTCTTCAATGTTACTGGCCTCAAATAACAAAGTCTTTCTCAGTTCACCAAAATCATCTTCTAAATTCCTGATGATACTCAAAGTCAGGAACGAATCGATCCCGTATTCCTTAAAAGGTTGCTTAACATCTATTTCACTCTGATCTAGCGAAGCAATATCAGCGATATGGTTAATAAAATACGCCGTTGTTTTATTGGCCAGTGTTTGCGTGTTCACAATTGGTTTCCTCTTGGAATGATTGGGCTCAGCTGCATGATTATTTGAGATGATTTGAGATTTTTGTGTGGTTTTTGAGAAACCATTTACCTTAGACTGAATTAATTGAAATGGTTTATGCTCAGCAACAGATTGGGGGTTTGATGTGATATTTTTTCTTTTAGTTTTTTTAAAAACAACTTGGTTGATTTCGATACAAAGTTGATTTTGAGCGTCCACAATCTGCAAGTTAAAGCGGCAACTGTCTTCCATTTTTTTAACCACCACATCTGACTGTAAGTAAACATAAGCTGTTTCAGATATTGTTTTTTTAACCATGAATTGCTCAACCATCATAGGTACATAAGACCACTGACTGTGCTCATCTAGCAAACCTTGATCAATCAAACAGATTAAACATGTCTGTAGCGACCCGTCGAGTAATCTAGGGTCCAATATATAAGAATCATCATTTGATGCTTGTTCATTGAGTTGTATTTTTGCTACGTATTGGGTTTGATGACATAAAACTTGTTTAATGACCCTAAAGTGCGGGCCATAGTTAAAACCAATTTGCCTCAATGCTTGATAATAGTTTGATAACTTGACAGGTTTAAACAGGTTTAAATTAAACTGAGTAATCTTTGGTTTTAAAACCTGACCTAACTCACAAGTGGCTCGTGTGAACGTTTTACTTTGACCTACTGCGTTTTCATTGATAGCATCTTTAATTTCAAATTGATAACCATTGTTGTTGGTTCGATTAGTAACAGTCAATGGTTTGTTTTTACCATCAAAAACAATTGGCAATTGCCAGAAAACATTCTTTACTACCAGTTCATTTCTAGACAGCCCTACAGCTTCAATGGCTTTATAAATGAGTTCTAAGCTGAATACACCGGGTGAAATACATAGGCCATCGACCTCGTGTTCGGTTGCCAGGTAATGTGATTGCGGAACCTGATATCTGTAGGGCTTAATTTTAAGTTTGATATCAGTTTTTTCAACAGCACATCCTTGACTCGATTCCTTACTCTTTCCTTCATGACTGTCTTGACTTATCATGTCATGACTTATCTGTTTTGGATTTAACCAGTGTGATTTCTTTGCAAATGGATAAACGGGTAAGACAGTTCGTTGTATGGCCTTATTCTTATAAAATTGATGCCAATCAATATTCAATCCTTTGATCCAAATCTTAGCCAAAGTAGTGAACGCACCTTTGGCCCAAAGTAAGCCCAACTTTTCATCAAACATGGACTCACTCTGTTCTGCATCAACTTGGCCACTGAAAACTTGAGCTGATGTCTTCTCAGCATTAAAGTATTTGAGGCCAGCGATTAATTCTTGGGTGTTATGGGCACAAATGGCTAACCTGTATTTTTCAGGATTACGGCCCACTTGTGATGTATATGCGATAGATTGTATACAGCCACTGTTGTCTTCACGGTGAAAAAAATCTAAATAACTTTGCACATATTCATTCAATGATTTTCTTGATTTGGCCGAGAGCAAAACAAGGCTTGCTACTTGTTCTTTTGATTGTTTTTCACTGATAAACTCTTCTAATACAAGATGTCCATTAACACCACCAAAACCAAATGAACTGATGCCAGCACGACGTAGTTTATTCTGAGGTTGACTTGGCCATGGTTTATTTTCTTGTAGTATTTCAAACCTGTTACGATCTAATTTAACATATGGATTCAGCTTCTTGATGTTTTGAGAGGCTGGTAAGTATTGGTGCTTTAAGGCCAAAATAACTTTCAGCACGCCTGCTATTCCAGCAGCCGCTTCCAAATGCCCTATATTACTCTTCACTGATGCCAGCTTACAAATAACTGGGGGTGACTCGGTTGATGGCTCTTTTGCCGCTAATTTTTGAAACGCCTGACTTAAGCCATTGACTTCTATCGGATCTCCCAAAGGTGTTCCAGTACCATGATTTTCAATGTAATCGATACTTTGGCTTTCAATGCCTGCTTTTCGATAAGTATCAAAGATTAATTGAGCTTGAGCGTTTGGATTAGGTGCTGTCAAAGAACTGGCTTTACCACCATGATTGGTTCCACTGGCCTTAATGACCGCATGGATTACATCCTTGTCTTTAATTGCTTCTGACAAAGCTTTTAAAACTATCACACCAACGCCTTCACCTCGCACATAACCGTTGGCATCCTTATCGAAAGTTTTACACCTGCCATCAGGCGACAACATACCAGCTTTACCATAAGAAATGTAATGTGTGGGGGTAATTAATGCATTGACACCACCAGCTAAAGCCATTTGGCACTCACCGGATTTAATTCCTTGAACAGCTTTATGAATAGCCACCAAGGAGCTTGAACAAGCTGTATCTATAACCTCACTGGGTCCTAGCAAATCCAATATAAAAGAAACTCTGTTCGCTATGATTGATCGATTCATTCCTGTTGAAGCATGTGCTGCCAGGTTCTGTTGTCTGATCAGTTCTTCATAATCGGAAGTTGATGCTCCGATAAAAACACCTGTATCAGTTCCTGCCAATGATGATGGTTGGTGTCCTGACATTTCAATTGCATGCCAAACGGTTTGTAGCAGAATTCTCTGCTGAGGATCCATCAATTTTGCTTCTTGTGGAGAAACACCAAAAAAAGCGGCATCAAAATATTCTATATCAGATATGAAGCCACCCCATTTGCTCGGAGATTTATTGGCTTCATTCATATCACTTGAGTAGTACTTACGCCAATCCCACCTTGAAGCTGGAATTTCACTGATGCCATCAACTCCAGACATGATATTTGTCCAGAAATGTTCCAATGAATCAGCATTGGGTAATTGGCCCGCATATCCTATGATTGCCACATCCACATGATCACTTGGGTGATGTTTCAGTTGCTCAGGCCCTGCTTTCTTAACAGCGGGGTTTTGATCTGTGGATTTTTTTTCTTTTTTCTGGGCTGTTTTTTTTGTCTCTGAAACCGGAACCTGGCGACTGATTTCATGAATCAGTTCTTTGAGGTTTTTATAACCATAAAAGTCAGCTGGTG
>CALDFB010000122.1 GCA_937942365.1 uncultured Marinicella sp.
AATATAAATGTTTGAATGTCTGCATCTATAGCTGACACTTCTGCCAAACCATATTCAAGTACTCCATAACCAGATACTTTCAACTGTTTGATCAAAAACTGCGCTGAAGGTTGAGGTTCGCCAATATGGATTAGCCCAACGACAGGCTGATCATGCATCTTCTAGCTGTAGTAAATCATTGATATTCTCTAATAAATCAATCTCTTGATAAGGTTTTCCTAAATAGCGCTCAACACCAATTTCTTTAGCCCTGTCTTTATGTTTCTGTCCCGTTCGTGAAGTGATCATAATAATCGGTATATCTTTAAAACGCTCAGAAGCCTTCATATTAGTGGCCAATTCAAAACCATCCATTCGTGGCATTTCAATGTCTAACAGCATAAGATCTGGTTTTTGTTCTTGCAGTTTATTCAATGCATCCAAGCCATCTTTGGCTGTCATGACTTCAAAATCATTCCTTGCCAACATCCGCTCTCCAGCTCTGCGCATAGTAATCGAATCATCAACCACCATAATTGTGGTCATGCGATCCTCTTCAACCTCTTCAACCAATTCAACACCATCGGCTTCAAGTTTTTCGAGTTTTTGTATATAAGCACGATGCATTGGAATGATATCCAAAATCAATACAACTGCACCATCACCTAGGATAGTTGCACCAAAGATACCGGGGACCGAAGCGACCTGTGTACCTACCGATTTAACCACCACCTCTCGACCACCGTACGTTTGATCAACCCGCAAAGCAACACCTTGGTCTCCTGATTTGATCATCACCAATGGTACTTGGTTTCCTTCTACCATGGCCTCGGAGTCAACACTCAATAACTTGTTCAACTCTTGAACTTGATATTGTTCACCTGCATAATCGTAACCCAAATCACCTTCTAAAATACGCCTTCTGAATTCATCAATATTCATACGTATGAGTCCCTGGACACCAGATGCTGGAATGGCATAGCGATGATCTGCTATTTGAACAATAATGGCTTGCGTCAATGCCAAAGTATAAGGTAAACGAATCACAAATGTAGTACCTTCACCTTTTAACGAGATGATCTCAATGCTACCACCCAAACGTTTAATTTCATTATTAACCACATCCATTCCGACACCTCGGCCAGCCAATTTACTGACTTTATTTGCAGCCGACAATCCTGAATGGGTGATTAATTGTGCAATGTCATGATCTGAAAGTTCATCATCTTTTTCTATGATACCACGTTCAATGGCCTTCTTTTTGAGCACCTTCGTATCAATCCCAGCACCATCATCCTTCACTGTGATAACCACCTCAGTCGCTTCACGGCTCAGTTCAATCTCAATCTGACCTTGTTCGGACTTTTTAACCTTTTTACGATTCTTCTCAATACCATGAACCATGGCATTTCTGATCATATGTTCTAGTGGTGCTTGAATCCCTTCAAGTACTGTCTTATCCATTTCACCTTCAGCACCATTGACTGTTAATTTAGCGGTTTTCTTTAATTCTTGACCTGCTGTTCTCAGAACCCTTCTCAATCTTGGAACCAGTGAATTGAATGTCACCAATCGTGTTTCCATCAAACCTTCTTGAAGTTCAGTATTTACTCGTGACTGTTGAATCAATAAAGTTTCAGATGATCGAGCAGACTCCTGTAAATACGATTGAATGTTGGTTAAATCCGATACCGACTCTGATAATGATCTAGACAGTTGTTGAATGGTTGAGAACTGATCAAGCTCAAGAGGGTCAAAATCTTCCTCCAACTCATTACCTTCCATTTGGTAATTTGAAATAATTTGCGCCTCTGTTTCATGTTCTAATTCACGCAGCTGTCTTCTGACCCTTTCGACCGTATTTTCTAATTCATCAATATTAAGCTTCAGTTCTGCAGACTGTTGTTCCATACGGGAACGGTAAATACTGACCTCACCGGCGAAGTTAACCAGTTTATCCAACAGTTCTGAATTAACTTTGATTTGCCCACCTGATAATACATTGGCTTTCTTTTTCGGCGCCTGAGTTTGTTCATCTTTATCTTGATCTGGTTCTGAACTGTCTTCTAGATCTGCCAATGGTGCATCAACTTGTGCCAAAGGATCAAAAAACTCTTCATCCAGTTTGGATTTCTCTTTCAACTCAGCACCTTCAGAAGACAGCATATCCTCTAATTGCTTGGTTTCTTTGTCAATACTGGCTGATAGGCCATAGTCATCAGAGTTGACCAATCCATGTAAGCGATGCATGATTTGTGACATCATTTCATGCTGTTCAGGTGCGACCTCATGATTGGTTTCTGCAATTGACTCAAACAATGATTCAAACTGATGCGACAAATCACCAATCTGGTTTAGACCCGCCATTCTTGCACCGCCTTTCAAGGTATGCAAATCACGTTGCAACGCCTGAATGATAGATGGACTGTTGGGCTTATCTTCTAACTCTGCCAACATATGATCAGCTCGATCAAATATCTCTGATGCTTCTTCGCTGAAAATTTCTAATAACTCTTCATCAAGTTCAAGTTCACTGGCTGCTGTTGAAGCCTCTGTCTCTTTGTCATCTGCCATTTGTTGGAATGGTTCAGGTGCATCCTCTTCAATTATGACATCTTCTTCAGTTGTGTCCTCGACGTCTTTGGCCTGATCATCTGACTCTTGACCTAACTCAGCTTCAGGCTGGTATTCATCTGCATCAACTTGTTTTGAATTAATATCAACTGACACCTCCTCTGAATCGGCATCCAATTGATTCACCTCGAGCGTGTTTTCTACCACTAAATCTTCAGCATTTTTACTTTCTACTGCTGCCGCATCTAGTTTTGCGATGCGTTCAACAAAGTAATCGCCCGTAGTATCATCTGTTGATTGTGTTCCAGTACCTAATAAATTCAGCTGGCTTTTAGCTTGTTTGATTACTGTTTCAATGTGATTCAAATCATCAGCGGTTAAGATTTCTTCACGATCCATTAGCATGATTGACATCTTCTCTAATGGAGTAGTCATTTGTGTGATGCCATCAACAGAAGCCATACTTGCAGCACCATTTAAGGTATGTACCACTCGGACGAAATTATCATTAACCTTAGGTTGATCTTTTTCTAAACTGTCTGAAACAAATTGAGACATTTCAGTCAAGTGCGCACCCACTTCTTTTTGTAATATTTCAATAAAAACCGGATCTACATTTAAGTCCAGTTCATTGTCTGAAGAAACCGCCTCGGGGTCAACTTGGTCAACAGATCCATCAGAGTCTGCCTGTTCTGAATCTGCTAAATTTAACAATATATCTGTTTCAGTTTCTACTGCTGTAGCATCTTCAGTTTCAAATTGTGTATCATTCACCTCATTTTCTTCAACTGAAAAATCTTCAAAATTAAAACTTTCATCCTCAGTCAAATTTAAAGTCATTTCCTCATCTGATGAAGTTTCTTCCACTGCAGCTTCTACTTCATCAGTTGCAACTTGAATATCATCCACTTCATATTCTTCAACCGAAAACGCTTCATCTTCAACCACATCTAAAGTCACTTCCTCATCTGATTCAATTTCTTCCACAGCAGTTTCTACTTCATCAGTTGCCACTTGAATATCATCCGCTTCATTTTCTTCAACCGAAAACGCTTCATCTTCAACCACATCTAAAGTTACATCTTTATCAGTGTCATCCTTCGAATCAAATAAGAACTCTTCATCACCATCAAAACTTGCCAGCTCAGACTCTAGATCATTAATTTCATCCTCATCGAGATCAATACCCTCTGCTTTATTGTCGCTTTCAACTTCAGCAACATCTTCTGCTATTAGCTCTTCACTTACTTCATCAGGCGCGTCAAATTCAATTTCATCCATATCGAATTCCAACACCATTTCATCTTCACTGACCTCTAAAATCATTTCATCAGTCACTTTTTCATCGGTGACGGTATCTATCTCTGCTGTAGATTCCGTTTGTTCAGCTTTAATGTCTTCAATATCATATTGAACAAAATCTAATGTCCCATCATCAGCTTCTTCATTGGCCTCATCTGACATCTCTTCAACAGCATTTTCATCCAACAACGGCACCGGCTCGTCGACCTCTTCTATAGTTTCTATACTTGCTTCAAGGTCAACATCCTTATCTAAATTAAAATCAGGCTCCTCTTCTGAATCAATATCCAGTTCAAAATCCATCTCAATGTCTTCATTCAAGGGGTCTGAATCTGCTACTTGTGCATCGACAACCTCCATGACTTCTTCCGTCAGTAATTCCTCTGGTTGTACTTCTTCTGGTTGTACTTCTTCTACTTCATTCTCCTCAGAAGAACTGGCTGCAGTTTCTTGTACCACTTCAGGTATACTTTCTTCAACCAGGTCTTTACCGTTAGCAACATTATCCGCATTCAATAACTGTAAATCATATCCAGCAGGAACGGTTGCTTTGTTTTGTAAGGCCTTAAATAAATCAGCTGACATGACGACACCTGAATCCAACACTTTTCGAAAATCACTGCTGTTGGAAATCGCTCCATCAATTAGGCGGTTACACATACTTTCCATCATCCAGCCAAACTCGCCGATGGCCTCTGCACCTACCAAGCGGCCACTGCCTTTCAGGGTATGGAAAATCCTTCTGATTTCAGTCAATTTATCTTCATTTGCCTCTGGATCTTGCTTCCATTCAGTATGCCTTTCCTGCATATTTGCCAACTCTTCTTCAAACTCTTCCAGGAAGACTTCTTTGATTTCATCGTCAACATCACCACTGAAATCAACCACTAAAGTTTCTGTTGGAACCTCAGCCGTATCAGCTTCCTTCTCAACTGGCTCATCAATTTCCTCTTGACCATCTTCCTCTGCTACAACAGTGTCAGTAATTGAATCTAAAGTATCTTCATCAGTATTGACATGTGTTTCTGGCTCAGTATCTGAACTATTAACTGGTTCAGTTACTGTTATTTCTTCATTAAGCTGTGTATCTTGAGAAGCTTGATGTCGCAATGCCTTAATTTGTTCACCCACTTCTGATAATAAACTTTTACGTATACGTTCGCCTTGATCTAAGTTTTCCAGATAATATTCCAAAGACGAAATAACTGTAGCCAATTGTTCCAACTGAATAGCTGATGGCTTTGAATCCGACCCCAAAATATCAGTATTCACATAGCCTATGATCTCATCCACATGATTACCAGCTTCTGCCAAATTCAAAATTTTCATCGCACCGGCAATATCATTAAGTAACCTAGGGTTGTCTTTAACTTGTTCTTTATCCCATGGAGACTCAATGAAAGCCACAAAATTAGTTTTAATTTGTTGCAGGTTAATGATTGATTCTTTAGCCAAGGTCTGTAATATGGCCTTCTGTTCAGACTTGGGAATGCTGTTTTCATCACCCTGAACCAAATCATCGGTAACACCTAAGGCTTGAATGTGATCTGTCAATTGCGACTCAATCATAAGTAAAGTCTTTGCTACATCAAGCAGCTGGGCATCAGTAGGTCGTTTATTTTCAGTGATTAAACCATGCAGCTCTTTATTGTGTGCAATCACTGAATCACGCGCCACACCTAAACCTAATATACCTAGTGTGTCACCAATTTTTTGTAAATTATCTAATGAAGGTTTTAACTCTTCAGCTTGAGCAGATTTATTACGTATAAATAGGTCTAAAGACTCTTGAACCACTAAAACATCATCATTAATTGCATCAGAAACAGTCTGTAATAACTCTTTATTTTTTCCTGACAAGCTACCTTCGGCTTGTTTAATCTCGTCTTGGTCAGGTATAAATTGACTGAGGTTAAAGAATGATTGAATCTCTTTACCTATACGCCCTGAACTTTTACTGATCGCTATGTAATACAACATGTTCCGGGTTAAAACTCGACTACTTGAGCTGGTATGAGAACTGCCATCGATCAATTCTTTGATCAAATGATCAACCTTACCGCCAATCTGTTTGATTGAAAAATTATCTTCTATACTGTTATCAAGCAATCCTTCCACCAAGCCAGAATAAGTCCAAAACAGTTGTTTTAAATATTGTGGAGATAAAATCATTTGCAGTTTAGAAATAACTAACTGCATGTTATTCAATCCCTTATTGTCATCATTTTTAATCCAATTCAACAAAGCTGTTTGATAAATAGAACGTATTTTCAACAACGCAGTATTTAACTGTTTACCTTTCAAAGACACATCGTTTTCTAGCACCCTTTCTGGTACACCCAAATCTAAATTCGGGTTGAACAAGGCACTTTCAGACAGCAATTTTTCGCTGCGTACTGCACGTAAGTCATTAACCAAGGGAAGCAAAACTATGGGTACGTCTTTGTGCCCTAGTTCAATCCTTTCAAGGTAGTCAGGCAATTGCAGTATGCTTTGCATCAGAACATCATAGGCTGCATCAACGTCAGTAATACTGCCTTCGATCAAATCTTTGGCAACCCACTCCATTTCTTCAGCCACCATGGCTGCGCCATAGAGTTCGACCATTTTCAATGTGCCTTGAATTTGATGCAAGTAAGTGACACAAAACTGTAATTGATTGGTGTCTTCGGTGTCTTCAACATAAGCCTTCAAAGCTTCTTTGGCTCGATTCAAAGTTTCATCAAGCTCGGTTTTTACCCACGTTAAAGTTGAAAAGTCTATTTGTTCTATATTACTCATATTATTTCAATCTGAATGCCAATATTCTGTTTTTATTGACACGTTTCATTTTATGATGAGACCATGAATTAATTTCAGTTTGTCCCAACACCAACAATCCATCGCGGTTCAAGTGTTTAACCAGACCGTCTAATATTTGCTCTCTGACTGATCGCTCAAAATACATCAAAACATTTTGGCAATAAATCACATCATATTTTATGTTTGAAGGTTTGTTGACATCTAAAAGATTAAACACTCCAAAGGCCATACGTTTTTTTATGTGTTCTTTGATGGTAAACATTTCTGTGTTAAGTTTTTCCAAACCATCATGTAAACTGCTATCAATGGTTGCTAACTTATCCATAGAATAAAAAGCCTGCTTTGCCAATGCCACAGCTGGGCTGCTGACATCTGTTGCTGTTATGCCATAATAAGCTTTTTTTTCTTGCTCTTTACACACTGAGTGTGCCAACAATGCCAAAGAATAAGCTTCTTCACCCGTAGCACAGCTAACTGACCATATCTTATACCGCAGTGTTTCTTTGGCCTTTAAAATTTTATCAACAAAATCTTCCTTGACCAATTCAAAAGATGGTTGGTGTCGATAAAAAGACGTTTCATGCACGGTTAATCTGTCTACCAATTGTGACCACTCTAAATTCCCTTCGATACCAGAATTAATATAATCCCAATATTTGGCATAATCTTGATAACCAATTTCACGCATCCTTGACCAAATTTTTGACTGCAGGAACATTTTTCGTTCTTTGGGCACAATAATACCCAAGCGTTCTGCCAATAATCCTGACCACCGCAAATACTCTTCCTCTGTTAGTGGAGAAATTTGCATAAAAGGTTGGCTGCTATACATTTTGTACATCACATTGCATATCTATTATTAGAAAAATTCGTCGTCTGGTAATTTAAAGTCTTCTACCGACTTCCTCAATTCGGTCGCTAACTCCACCAGATTTCCAATAGATTCGGCAGTCTGTTGTGTACCTGCAGAAGTTTGTGTAGTAATTTCTTGAATCACGTTCATGGTTCCTGAAATGTTGGTTGCCGCAACTGATTGTTGTCTTGCAGCTTCTGAAATGTTTTGAATCAATTCCGCCAAATCATTAGAGACCGTTTCAATTTCAGTCAGTGCCTCACCCGCATCTTCTGCTTTGCGAGCCCCGCCAACCACTTCAGATGTCGTCTGTTCCATTGAACGTACCGCTTCATTGGTATCAGTTTGAATGGTTTTTACAATGCCCTCAATTTGCCTTGTCGCACTTGATGCCCGCTCAGCCAATTGCTGTACCTCATCAGCAACAACAGCAAAGCCTCGGCCAGATTCACCTGATGATGCCGCTTGAATCGCCGCATTCAGTGCCAAAATATTGGTTTGTTCAGCAATGTCATTAATCAATTCAACAATGTTTCCAATTTCTTGTGAACTCTCACCCAAGCGTTTAATCCTTTTGGAAGTATCTTGGATCTGAGTTCGAATGTTGTTCATGCCTTTAATGGTGTCTCGTACAACTTCAGCACCATTGTGTGCGATCAATACCGAACGTTGTGCAACATCTGCCGACTCCAAAGAGTTTTTGGATACTTCATCAATCGATACAGCAATTTCATTAATGGCCGCTGATGCGTTGGTAATCTGTGTGGCTTGATGCTCTGACGCTTCTGCCAGGTGCATGGCAGTTGCCTGTGCTTCTTGCGCAGCGGATGCCACACCCACTGATGCGTCATTAATTGTTTTCACCAGTGACCTCAGGGCTTCAATCGCAAAGTTAACAGAATCAGCAATCGCTCCCGTGATGTCCTCCGATACAGTTGCATTAACTGTCAAGTCACCATCAGCCAGTGATCCCATCTCATCCAGCAGTCTAAGAATCGCTTGTTGATTTCTTTCGTTTTGATCTTGAGCAACCGAAGCACGTACCCGATCATTTTTAGATAGAGTTCGGAATATCCATAACAACCACAAGAACAAGAGTCCTGCGATGATCCAACCGACTGTATCAGATGGAAACCACTGTCTTTGTTCTGGGTCTTCTAGCTGCGCTTTGAGCAATTCCGCATCTTCTACAAATAAATCGGTATCAACCTCTATATCTGTAGCAGCAATTTGCGCATCAAAAAGTTCCATGGCACCACGAATGGTATTAATATCTGCTTGAATACTGTCGAAGGCAGCATAAACTCGACCCAATGAAGCAACCGCTTGATCATCGGTCACAGCTTTGATGTTATCACTGCCATTAAACATGCCAGTCATGACTTCATTAAACTTCCTTGCATCACGATCCAATCCATCACTGGCTTGAATGGCTGCAGCTCCACCACGCAAAACCTCATTCATACGACGCAACATACGATCAGCCAAAACCAACTGCTGAGAAGCTAAATAAATTAAATTCCTGTCACCGTTGATTGCAACCAAACGTTTAACGACCGCGTCTGAACTGGCTTGTAGGATTGGAATTTCCGAAGCAAATTTATCTGAAATATCAGTCAATTCTTCAATCCGTTCACGTTGATTAATGATGGTCAGCGCATTGGCATTCATGGTTTCCCATTTATCGGCCATTCCATCAAAACGAGGCCTTACATTGGTTGGTAAAGCTGGATATTGATCGTTACCATTACGTAGGGCATTAACAGTGTTTTCTATGATGGTGCGATCGGTAATCAATTCATCAAAGGCAGCAACATCCCCTGAAGATGCTTGTTTTGCATATTGCGATAATTGTACTGCCTTCACATTGACCCGATCGGTCTCAGTGATGTGTAAAGCACGGTACTCCTGTGTCGTAGATAACCAATACGTGTGCGCAAAGAAAGCAAGTACCAATATTACCAGCACCATCAATTGCCAAAGCGGCAAAGTCCGAGTTCTTTGATCCAAGTCTACAGCTGAACTGCTCATATAATTCTACCTCGTAATTTATTTAATTGAAGCATTTTGGAATTTGGCATCTTGAACCAACTGTTCCATAGTAAATACATTCCAAACAACTTCTTCATGATTGAAAAACTTATCACAATAGTCATAAATTCTTGAATCGTTCTCCCCCTCAACATCTTCCCATTGGCTTTGCTTAAAATGTCTTTGACCAAACACCTCATCTACCACCAAACCTGCCTGTCCACCTGGCTGATTAATAACCAACATTCTGGTATGCTTAGTTAATTTTGAAGACTCACCAGTTAAATACAACCTCAGATCAATCGCTGGAATCAAATTACTTCTGATGTTAACCAAACCCAACACCCAATGATCAATGCCTGGAATTTTAACCAACTCAGGTAGAATAACTACCTCATTCACATCATCCACTTCTGAAATCAAATGAACATCACCGATCTTGAATCCTATTCCCGACCAGTCGCCCAAATCAGTTTCTTCTTCAGCACTTCCAAGCGCATGAGAAACGCTTCTCTTTTCATATTCAAGCAACAGCTCAAAAGGTTTAATGATTTGTCTACTCATTTGAAATTAATCTCTTTTAACATGTGTTTCAATAGCTTCAATCAACTCTTCCTTAGTGAACGGCTTGGTTAAATACTCTTCAGCCCCAACCACGCGCCCTTTAGCTTTGTCGAATAACCCATCCTTACTCGAAAGCATAATCACTGGAGTCGATTTATGCTCACTGTTCATTTTAATCAACGCACAAGTTTTATAGCCGTCTAAACGAGGCATCATGATGTCAACGAAAATAATATGGGGTTCTAAATCAGAAATTTGTGACAAGGCTTCGTAACCATTATCTACAGTGATTACATCACACCCTTCTTTTTTCAATAAAGTTTCAGCGGTTCGGCGGATGGTCTTACTGTCATCAATCACCATCACCTTTAAACCTTCTAAATTCATAATTTCTCCAAACTATTTATTTGCATGATGCAAAGAATTATTATTTACAACATTCATGAACTTATCAATGTAAGTATGTCATTCTCAAGAAAATAACTCATTTTGCATTCGATTACAAAACAAATTTATCCTATCCATCAAAAAAATTAAGCACATCAGGTAAATCTCGGGCAGGCAGATAACCATAAAATCGGTTCTCCAGCTCCACAGCACGCTAAATTTTCATCCAATATTACGAGCACACAACTTCCCCAAATCTGATATCAGGCGAATTATTTTGCCTTTATTTATCATATGCTATTTAACACAACGCATTAGCTTATTATAATTCATAACAATTCACAATTTATTGCTTGAGTAAATATGCTTAAAATTGCCATGGTCATGGACCCAATTGAAACCATAAAACCTGACAAAGATTCCAGTTTTGCGATGCTCTTGGCGGCTCAAAAAAAAGATTTCGAAAGTCATTACATCACCGCAGATCAATTATACATCGCCGATGGCTTGGCACAAGCAAACAGTCAGTTGATAACCGTCAAAGACCAACCAAAAAATTGGTTCTCCCTGAGTGAAAAACAGCGCACCAGCTTGCATGATTTTGATGTCATATTAATGCGCAAAGACCCACCCTTCGACATGGAGTACATCATGGACACTTATGTGTTAGAACACGCAGCCTCCAATAGCACCCATGTAATCAACAGCCCCCAGGCTTTACGCGATGCCAATGAAAAGTTTTTTACTGAAAGCTTTCCTGATTGCACCCCTGATAACATCATTTCCAGAAATATAGACATCCTCAAATCATACATCAAAGAAATGGGCGAAGTCATTGTAAAGCCCATGGACGGGATGGGCGGCAACTCAATTTTTAAAACCAGTGCAAAAGACAAAAACTTAACTGTCATTCTAGAGACAGTGACACAAAATGGCACAAAAACCACCATGATTCAAAAATACATACCCGACATCACTCAAGGAGACAAAAGAATACTACTGATTAATGGTCAAGCTGTGCCTTTCGCACTGGCCAGAATCCCGTCTAACAGTGATTTTCGCGGTAATTTAGCCAAAGGCGGGACTGGGAAAGGTGTTCCCTTGTCCAAAAACGATTGGAGGATTGCTGAAATAGTTGGACCCAAACTCAAAGAAATGGGCATTGTTTTTGCGGGCATAGATGTCATTGGCGACTATCTAACTGAAGTTAATGTCACCAGCCCAACATGCATCAGAGAATTAGATAAAACTTTTAACCTAGATATAGCTGGCGATTTATTTGACTGTATTCAAAAAGACATTTTATGAAGCCCAACATCACTGTTAAAGACAAGAATGTCATGACATTCACTTTAGCAATCCTGACCTTATCTGTGGTTATTTTAGGTGTATCATTCAGCCACAGTGACAAAAGCCCTGATGTGATTCACAGTATGGATGTCATTTTAGCCAAAAAGTACAACCCTGATGCACCCGAGGATGCCGACTATTTGGCTGAAAACAATCAAATCGGTGGCGGCAACCAAGAACAACAAAGTCGACCCACCAACCCTTTCAGTGCCACTTCGCCGATTGAAGAGGGGTACGCCAAACAACAATCAGAAGAACAACAAAAAAAACAGACCAAGCAAACTGACAACCGTCTGATAACAGCTCAAACAGCTGACACTCAAGTCAAAAGTAACAAAAAACAACTGAACGAAGAAAATCAACAAGCCAACGACCAACAACTGAGCAAAAAACAAAGACTGGCTAAAATTCAAGACGAAATTGCCAAGAAAATTGAAAAATATGCCAAGAAGCCGCGCAGTAAATACATATCAAGTAATACCAAGGCTTATGAATTTGCACCTTATATCAATACTTGGGTTAAAAAAATCGAACGAACGGGTGATTTGAACTACCCTGAACAAGCCAAGAGAAAGTCATTCACTGGTAATGTGATGCTTTCTGTAGGCATCAATCGCGACGGTTCTATCCATGAAGTCAAAATCATTAAAAGCTCTGAACATAAGTTTTTAGATGATGCTGCAAAGCACATTGTTGAACTGGCCCAACCTTATGACCCACTCCCAGTCACAAAAGAGCAAGTTGATATCCTTTACATCACCAGGACATGGCAGTTTTTACCTGGGCATTTATTGAGAGAAAAATAAATATTTGAGGGTCACTTTTAATTAAGTGCATTATCAAAAATTCATCATTATCAAACAATTTAACTGAAAGCCATTCGGATTTCACCTTGAATCAGTTAAAATTCAATTTATGAACCTAACCAACCAATTTTTAATTGCCACGCCTGATATGCAAGATGCGCGATTTCATCGTGCTGTCATCTTGATTTGTGAACACAATGAACACGGTGCTTTAGGAATTAACATCAATCAACCTAGCGACGTTCAGTTTGATGAAATCCTTGAAAGTTTACAAATTGATGAAGACAGTTTATTCAAGCCTGAACAATTTGTCTATGAAGGAGGACCAGTCAATACCCAATGTGGATTCATTTTGCACCAATCTGATAAACCTGCAGAGCTTGAATTTGAAAGCTCGATACAAGTATCAGAAACCATCAATTTAACCACATCAAAAGACATCATCCGCGCGATTGCAAACAACCAATTCAAACAAAACTGGCTGATGTCATTAGGCTGTTCAACCTGGGATTCAGGGCAACTCGAACAAGAAGTGGCAGATCATGCTTGGTTGATAGCTGCCAGCAAAGATGATTTGGTTTTTAATCACAGCAATGACCGTTGGGACCAAGCGTTGGCCTTAATTGGCATCCAAGCACATCAATTGAGTGCCGACATAGGCCATGCCTGAATCCAAACAAGAAAAAAATCAATTCGTTATTGGCATCGATTTTGGCCAAAAAAGAATTGGGTTGGCCATCGGACAAACACTCACCAGAACAGCCAATCCATTAACAACCATTAATAATGACGGCACACTGTGGCATCATATAAATCAACATATCTCTGAGTGGAATGCCAGCGATATAGTCCTGGGCTTACCTCTGGATATGTCTGGAGAAGAACAAGAGATCACTCGTCAAGTCAAAAACTTCGGAAAAAAAATCACTCAAAAAACCAAACTTCCAATTCACTTCGTAGATGAAAGATTAACTTCTTATGCTGCCGAACGACAATTCAAAGAATCGCGCGAGGCCAATCTAAGCAAAGCCAAAGATAAAGCAAAAATAGATGCAATGGCTGCACAAATGATTTTGCAATCTTGGTTCGACCAACAACATACCCAAAAGCCACCACAATCATGACTACCCTTAAACATCTGATTAACATGAAGTCTTTGTCTAAAATCGATATTGAAAAATTATTCAATGCTGCTGATACCATAAAACGCACACCGATCAGAGAAACTATTGATTGGCACCAAGGCAAGTCTGCCATGGCTTTGTTTTTTGAGAACTCAACCCGCACATTGACTTCATTTCAATTGGCCTGCCAGCGATTGGGTGTGGATATAACTGCGCTTAACATCGCTCACTCATCGACGCAAAAAGGTGAAACCATCAAAGACACCATGGAAACTTTAAATGCCATGCAAACTGACGTGTTTATTGTCAGACACCAAAAAAACCAAATCCAGCAAGATATGGTTACATGGAAAATGGTTAATTCCGATGGTCAATTAACCCGCATCATCAATGCCGGTGATGGCACCAACCAGCACCCTACTCAAGGATTGTTAGACTTGTACACCATCGCGCAACATAAAAAGGACTTCAGTCAAATCAAAGTTGCCATCATCGGTGACATCAAACATTCCAGAGTGGCCAACTCTTTATTGGATGGATTAAAAATCATGGGCACAACTGACACCCAAGTCTTTGGACCAGATGACTTCATTCCTCAATCAGCACTCAGCATGAAAGCCGACTCAATGAAAGCCGCCTTGACGGATGCTGATGTGGTGGTGATGCTACGCATTCAAAAAGAACGCATAGACAATAACAACGACATCGACTCCGTTAACTGGCACAAAGATTTTGGCCTAAACTCAGACAATCTTAAACTTGCAAAACCTGATGCCATTGTGATGCACCCTGGACCAATGAATAGAGGCATTGAAATTTCTGATGGTGTGGCCGATGGGCGACAATCTGTTATTTTGGATCAAGTTAAGAATGGTGTATTGATTCGTCAAGCTTTGCTTCACCATCTATTAACAAATCAATAAATTCATAACCTTTCAACGATTTCTTTGACAAAATAAACCCACATCACCAACAACACCAAACAAGAAGTTATAAACACCCCAAAACGATGGATGACTTTGTTATAGAGGATATGTACCAAAGCATGTAAATAACGCAAACCCACATAAACCCAAGCCAAATTCAATAACAATTGTGACTGCACTTCTGTCACCAAAACAAGCATCACCAAAACATAAAATAATATAGGGACTTCTAATTGGTTGTGAAATGCACGGCCCAACCTTTGAATCATCACTGGCCATTGATCTTGACCAGTCATCAACACATAATCTTTATGATGGACTGTGCGTTTAGATACACTTTGATAACGCAAAAAACCCAAGGCAAACAAGATACCAAAGGTCAGTAGGATTTGTAAAAAAACTGGGATGATGATTGCAACCATAGAAATACCTCAAGTTTAGTTAGCCACATATTCGTTGCTTGAGATAATGATACTTCTGTCCATAATTGAAATCAAATAATTCCAGACAAATACTCAATAACTTCTGTTAACATAAATTTTGATAACCACATATTCAAGGTTTAACCAGAATGACAAAAGGCACGCACGAATACATTGAAGACGAACGCAACAGATCCATTCTAATTAATGTTAATGGCGAATTACTGCCTCGTGAAAAGGCAGTGGTGTCAGTTTTTGACAGTGGGTTTATTTTAGGCGATGGCGTATGGGAAGGTTTGCGTTTACATCATGGCGTTGTGGTCTTTTTACAGGATCACCTGAAACGCTTGTATCAAGGAGCTAAATCATTGGATTTAGATATTGGCCTAACACCCAAAGAGCTGACTTCAAGATTAATGCTAACTCTAGAAGCCAATGAAATGCATGATGGCGTACATATTCGCCTGATGGTCACTCGTGGTGAAAAGATCACACCCTACCAAGATCCTCGGTGCACCATTCCTGGCAGCACCATCGTGATTATTGCTGAATACAAAGAACCATCGCCTCGGAAAATTGCTGGTGGCATCAAATTATTCACCACCCATGTACGTCGCGGCTATCCTGACGTACAGGATCAAAAGATGAATTCGCACTCTAAAATCAACTGCATTCAAGGTTGTATCCAGGCGGCCAAAGCTGGCGCAGATGAAGCGCTGATGTTAGACCCTCATGGTTTTGTTTCGACTTGTAATTCAACACACTTCTTTATCGTGACTCAAGGTGAAGTCTGGACCTCAACAGGAGATTTTTGCTTGGGAGGCATCACCCGCTCGAAAATCATTCAGTTATGTGTAGACAATGACATTCCAGTTAAGCAGAAGAATTTTTCCTTATTTGATGTATATGGTGCGGAAGAGTCTTTTGTAACGGGTACATTTGCTGGCATTACGCCTGTCAATGAAGTCGATGGTCGTTTGATTGGAGATGGAAAACATCGTGATATGATCCGTAAACTACAAGATCTGTACATCAACTTGATACAAAAAGAAGCCCGAACCTAAAACCAATCATGACACAAGAAATCACAAGAATTGCCATGTGGTCAGGACCACGTAACATTTCAACTGCCATGATGCGTGCTTGGGAAAATCGTCAAGATACCATGGTGGTTGACGAACCTCTTTATGGTCCATATCTGCATAAAACAGGTAAAAAGCACGCTGCTTACGAAGAAATCATGCAAGTCCAAGGAACAGATTGGCGCCCGATCGTGAATGAACTAACTGTAAAAACACCACCAACCAATAACCCAATGAACACCATTTTTTATCAGAAACACATGAGTCATCACCTAACTGATGATATTGAACTGGATTTTGTGGATCAATTACGTAATGGGTTTCTTATTCGACACCCCAACGATGTCTTATCTTCTTACTTACGTAAACACCACCGTGCCACACCTGAAGACTTGGGGTACCCGCAACAAGTCAAACTATTCAATAGGATTAAAGAACGCACCGGCACAACTCCACCTATCCTAGAATCCAAAGACATTCTGATGAATCCAACATTGATGTTAAAAAAACTATGTAAAACCCTGAATGTGCCATTCAATCAAGCCATGTTAACTTGGCCCAAAGGCTACCGAGATTCAGATGGCATTTGGGCTGAACACTGGTATAACCGGGTGATAGAATCGACTGGCTTTGCTGCATATCAGCCAAAAGAAAACAAACTGAGTCAACAAGAGCAAAAGGTTGCACACAGCTGTCTACCTTATTTTGAAACGCTGTTGGAACATAAAATTTCTTAATTAATGAGACCTCTGCATAAGGCTGGGTCTTTGTATAAAAGCCAAGAGTATTCTCAGAATAAATCTATAAGAAACGCCATACTGCAGCTTGAGCGCAGTATCCAGATGCGTGATTTCTCAGTTAAAAACAGCCTCAATAAGCAGGTGGCTCGAAAACACCCAATACAGCAAATGTAAATTGAAGTATTTCTTAAAACCTAAGTACTTCAATCAAATCAGTCAAAACTCCTGCAGCGGTCACTTCACGCCCCGCTCCTGGACCTTGAATCACCAAAGGGTTCTCATTGTACCAATCTGATTGCACAATAAAAATATTATCCCCAGGCCTCAATGCGGCTGCGGCATGATGTTCTTCCACTGCCACCAATTCCACACACAGTTTATCAGCACTCACAGTAGCTAAATAACAAAGCTGCTTATGCTCTGATATGGCTTTTTTCCACAATGACTTCATGTAACCATTAATGGCTTGATCATTATTCCAGAAATCATTAACACTACCAGCCAAATACGCTTCAGGTACCGCCGGTTTGAAAACCACTTCACTTGGATCAAACCCTGCTTCTTTGGCTAAAATCAAAGCTTTCCTGAATACATCTTGCCCGGACAAATCTTCTCTGGGATCTGGTTCTGTGAATGCATTCTCATGAGCCAATTTAACCCAATGCATAAAATCAGTACTGCCATCATATTGACTGAACAACCAAGATAAAGAACCAGAAAACACACCGCTTACTTTTCTGATTTGATCTCCACTGTTTTTTATTTGCCTTATCGACTGCTGTATTGGTAACGCAGCCCCCACGGTGGTGTTTTTTAACCATTTTCTATTATTTTGCTCAAGTGTATCTTCAATAGAGCCTGCATAAATGCGGTCAGCAGCAGCTATCTTGTTGGCCGAAATGATGTGCCAGCCGTTTTCGGCAAAAGACAGGTATTTTTTCGCAACAGATTCACTGGCAGTTAAATCAATGATCACACCTTTTTGCTGCTCCCAATCTGCCAATTCATTAAAAAACTGCCCTTGACTGTTATCTTGATTAACAAGTGTACTTGTGGCCAGCTCAATTTCTTGTTTGAATAAACCTGAAACATCTAACTGGTAAAAGCGACTGTTAGCCACTGCCACTAATTTAAAAGACTGAGGGTTATTGGCATTAATTTGATCTTTATTGGCTCTTAAGATTTCTATGAACTGTTTTCCTATATTACCGTAGCCCACAACAATCACAGGGATGGCCTCTGCTGCGATAGATTGTTTTTTTAGACCGCTCAAATTAGTCGGTTTCCTGATGATTTCATTGAGCATGTTTTTTCCCCAGATAAGCTTTAATTAAAGTCCGTGACAAACCATGTTCCAGATCTGCAATCAGGTCTTTTACATCTTCTATACCCACTGACAGACGAATGAGACTTGGTTTAATGCCCGCTTTTTTTTGTGCTTCCGCTGCCATGGCCGCGTGAG
>CALDFB010000123.1 GCA_937942365.1 uncultured Marinicella sp.
ACAAGAATCTTAGAAGATAAGTCTCGAATGTTTTTAGGCATCGTAGCAGAAAAAAGTAGATTCTGTCTTTTTTCAGATATGTTTTTGATGATGCTCAGAATATCACTCAAAAAACCCATATCCAGCATTCGATCTGCTTCATCCAATACTAATACATTCAACTTATCAAACTGAATGGCCTTTTGACTGTGTAAATCCAATAAACGACCTGGTGTGGCTACCAATACATCAACACCACGGCGAAGTTTTTGCATTTGTGGGTTGATTTTCACCCCACCAAAAACGACTGTGGAACGTATCTTCATGTGTTTGCTGTAGGTTTTTACACTGGCTTCTACTTGGGCTGCCAACTCCCGTGTTGGGGTCAGTATCAATGCCCTGGCACTGTTAAAGCGGGCAGATCTGCCTTTGCTTAATTTTTCCAATATAGGTAAAGTAAATCCTGCTGTTTTGCCCGTTCCAGTCTGTGCTGCTGCCATCACATCTTTACCTGATAAGACGGCAGGTATGGCTTGGGCTTGAATGGGTGAGGGCGTATCATAGCCTTGTTCTGCAACGGCTTGTTGCAATGGCTTGGATAAGCCAAGTTCAGTAAATTTCATTGTTTTCTCTGTTATTTGGACAGCAATATAGCTTGTCAGCACTTAGGGTTGTGCAACAAATAGCAGATGAACTGTTTTGTGCACTTTTAATTCTTGGTTATTGTTCAAGATTTCCTTGAGGAGACATTGATCTTCTCAAAGGACGGCGTACTTTACCTGATGTTTGTTTGATTAGCCAACTATATTCTGATTAATCCTGGGTCACTCAAAACCGTCAGCAAAAATAATGTCTGGATTAATAAAACCACAAACGCCGCCAGATGCCTGGACAGATACATCATCTATAGACCAACCATCTCGAACAATCGAGGCATCAGAAGTTAAACGAAAACGAAATGTCATTAGGTTGGCGTTGGTTGGTTTGGTGATGGCTTGGTTGACTTGTACCCAATCTGAGTTACCGTCACATTGGGACAGTTCTTGCCAAAGGCCGCCATCAAATTGAACTTCAAAGTGTCCAAAATCGAAACCAGCTTCAGTATCACAAAGACTCATATATTGAATTTCTATAGTGTTGGCCTGACTGATATCAATGGTTGGTGATACCAGCGCCACATCGATGTTATTGTCATATTCGCCACCTGGGCTATCAGTCCATGAATTTTGTGGGCTGACTGATTGGCCATTATCAATACCCCAAGGGCTTTGTGGTAACCAATCACCCACGCCATTTTCTATGTCGTCACTAAAAATATCACAAAATGGTTGTAGCAAAATATCCTGGTTAAAGGTTTCTCCTGCATTTAATGTGAGCCCACTGATGGTCTGTGTGGTGAAGCCTTCGGCACTGACAACTAAATCTGAGGCTCCCGGTTGTACCAACTGATTATATTCACCAGTGGCATCTGAAAACGCATTAGATTGGTTGATCTGAATCAAGGCTTGTGGCACACCTTGTCCTGTAGCTGCATTGGTGATTTGGCCGTTCAATTGCGCCACGTCAGTCAGGTTGACCACATCAACAAATTCCGCAAAGGTGCCGCCTGTTTTGTTGTTACTGTCGGTGGCCTGTACATAAATCAAATTCTTACCCGTGTTGAAACCGGTACTATCAATGGTGCCACTGAATGTTTCCATGGTTGCATCAAAACCACCATCGGTCGCTGTTAAAGCTTGATTGGTAGAGGCAGTTATGGGTAATTCATTGATGGTAACAGCTACCGATTGCACGTTTTCAAAACCCTGCACTGTGGCACTTTGGTTGTAACGGTCATCGTTGGCAGTTCCGTTAATGTTGATAGCCTGTCCAGCAATAATGACATTCGGGACAACATGTAGTGTTTCAATGTCTGGGCCTAAAGGTTGGATATAAGGTGCCTGAGCCACTCTGGCCAAATAAAGCAATGCTTCCAGATTGTTGGGCAATATTTCATTTTCAAAAGTATCACAGTCTTGAAAAAAGCTGGTTCCTAATTCAAATGCCAAAGAGGCTACCCCTAACTCACCATAGCTCCAATCAATTGAGCCACCGCCGGTAACCACTAAATCCGTTACAGGAATGGGTCTGTATTGGTTGAATAAAGCGGTTCTCTTACCCAATGCTTGTAGCTGGTTGTCATTAGCGGCCGGGTCGGTGGTATAACCAAAAGGCCACAATACCAGTTCGCTGAAGCTATGGATATCGACAAAAATACCCGGTGTATCTTCTGGTGCCGCATCATCGATGGCAGGGCCTCTGTTATCGGCATAAATTTGGCTTAAATAATCCATTTGGAATGTAATTTCTGGTTCTGAGCCTTCACTGGGTCCGCGGAAAACATCGCTACAGCCATCGCCTGATGAACTGCCCACACCCCATTCAAATGGATAATTTCGATTCAAGTCAACCCCACGAGAGGTGCTGGTGGCGCCACAATGATCTTGGTTGGTGTTTTTGCGCCATAAATCACCAGCTTCAGCTTGCTTTCTGCCATCAGGATTGGTCTGTAATAAAAGGTGAATTTCATGGTTATCCAGTATCCATGTCACATCGGCATTGACACCATATTGATTCAATAAGTATTCTCCAAAACGGGTGTTAAGCTCTGCTGTGGCATACTCGCGAGCGTGAATGGCCGATGATAAAAATAAAATTGGCTTGGTAGTCGTGATGTTTTGATTGGTGAGTTTAATCACCCGCATGTCAAAGCCATTGTTGGTTAAATTTATTTTTTCCCAACTGTCACCAATGTCAACAATTTCAGCCAAGTCAGGATGATTGAGAACCATATCATCCATTCTTTGGAAAGTGTCTTCTACTGTGGAATAACATGCAAAACCAGGAATGGTCGAACCACCACCGGATGCATTGCGTACATTTTTTAAGGCATCGTTGTTTTCTTTGACTCGTTTTTCATCAACCCTAACAGCAACACCCATTGAATGTATGCGATCTAAAATTGGTTGTTGTTCGATGTGGGTCAGTGCGAATTTTTGTTCGTGGTTGATCTGCCAAACATCAGCAAATTCGCTGAGTGATTGTAGTTGTTCTTGGTTGTCATAATAAACCCGCACAATGGTAGGAAATGTCAGGTTTGGATTATTTTTAGTCCCTTGCTCTAGCAAAGGCGAGTTGATGGCGACAGTGACGCCAGACCAAAAAATTAAAAAAGTCAGTAAAGATTTCATCATATTTCTTATTATTCAGTGTGGGTAGTTGTAAAGAATTCGCATTGCATCATATCTAATCATGATGTATTTTGGGTGATTTTTTTAGAATCTCCTCAAAAATGCTGTCATTACGAGCGAACCACAATTGACAGCGCGTTTACTTAACCAGATCCTTTAATTCCACTTCGCACCATTCAGGATAACAGGTTGATAGGATACTGTCATTCCGACCGAGCGCAGCGAGTGGAGGAATCTGGTTGGGTTCAAGGTGGCAGCGTTGGGTTTGCTGCTTTCAGGATATTTCTTTATTCAATGCATCCAACTGTTGTTCAAGGGCTTCCAATTTCGCACGGGTTTTTGCCAGCACGGCTTTTTGTACCTCAAACTCTTCACGGGTCACTAAATCCGCTTTTTGTAAAGTGGCGGTCAAAACTGATTTCATATTTTGGCTGAAATCTTGGCGCATGGTTTTTAAATCCTCAGGAATAAATTTCTCAACTTTATTGACGATGTCTTCAACTACTTCTGCTTTGATCATGAGTTTGGAGCTTGAAAAGATCAGGTATTTTAACATGTCTGATAAGAACCAATTAAACCTCCTTTTGAATGCCATCAAAAAGGTGTGAATAAGCAGTACCTTTAAAATTGACTTATAAAGCATCGAGCATTTAATTTGATGAAAATTTGATGAAAATTTGATGTGATTTTCAGGTCTGGAAATCAAGTGCTTGCTATATTAGACAGTTGTGAACAATGAGGTTTCATTAGTTTGATCTGCGCAGTTGCGTGAACATGACAACAATCAAAACAAAAGTGTGTAAATTTATGAATAGAGTGAAATATTTGGTAGCAATGATTTTTTTACTGACCCATGTGGCTGATGCGAATGTGTTGCATTGGTTGTCTAAAATTGAAACAGATTCCAGACCCATCAGTAACTCCTCAAGCATCTTACCTAAAATTTCTGCCAACGGTCGTTATGTGACTTATCGGTCTTTGGCCAGTAATTTGGTTCAAAATGATGACAATCAATCTGTAGATCTGTTCTGGCATGATCTATTAACGGGTGAGACCAAACTGGTATCAGTTAATCAATCAGGCCAGCAGCTAGACGATATCAGAAATGTCTTCTCAGCCCCTGTAGCTAGTGGCCGTTATGTAGCCTTTGTCAGTAACAGTGATAATCTACCCGATGCCGATGGTTCAACTTCGATGCTCTATGTCAAAGACATGGTAAGCGGCCAAGTGGTAAATCACAGCGGATATAACAGCGGTGATTTTTTTGAGACATTTGGTCATATAGAATTTGCAGATGACGCACAAAAAATAACATTCAGTACTGAAAACAACATTTCTCCTTTACACACTTCTTTAAGGGATCAAGTTTATCAAAAAGATTTATCCACCAACACATACAAGTTGCTGACTTCGTCGATCGATGCCACCACTGCGGCCGATAGAGATGCTTTTTTAATTGATGTTTCAGACAATGGTCGTTATATATTGATAGGCAGTGCAGCTAAAAACTTGACTACCACTGTTATTAACAACAATGGTACCAACTTGTATTTAAGGGACCTGGATAGCGCTGTAACATCTCTGGTTAATGTTACTCCGGTTGGGCAATCATCTTTCGATGATGATTTTTTATCCATTGCTGCAGTGAGTAACCTAGGAACCGTGGTGTTTTCGACAAATCAGAGTGATTTGGTGACCAATGACACCAATGGTCTGCGGGATGTTTTCTTTTTTGATGGTGCTGACATCAGTCGCATTAATTTAGACAGTAATAACAATCAAGAAACAGTTGGTCGTTCCTTTAGTGGTGATATCAGTGGAGACGGCAGCCGCATCATTCTAATTTCATCATCACCTGATCTAATCGGTCAAACCGTTGGGAATCAATTGCTAACTTACGAGATTCAAAGTGGCACTTTAGATTTGCTCACGCAAAACGATCTCGGTGAAGCGGCTAATGGTGCTAGCAGCTCACCAGAACTGTCATTGACTGGTGATGTGATGGCGTTTGTAACACAGGCTTCTGATTTAAACAGTCAAGTAGTTGGTGGGAACCGAGAGGTGTTCATTCATAACAACACCAACAATGAATTCACTAAAATAACTGTGCCATTGTTCAATCCGGATACCATCATCAGTGATGTGTTTAACCCTCGAGTCAGCAGTGACCAGCTTTCGGTGGTTTATTCCAGCAGTTCTGGTAATTTGGTTGAAGGTATTGTGAGCCCTGAACATGCTTCTGTTACATATTTATTAGACCGGACTACCAACCAGCATCAAATCATTGGGGTTTCTGCTTCTGATCCTGATATATCGGCATCTGGGCGATATGTGGTATTTCGGTCAAATGTTAACCAACCTTTTGGAAATATTAATTTAGGTGCAACGCAAGTGTTTTTGTATGATCGAAACAATGACATTTACATACAAATTGATGAAGGCAGGGATGCACGAGTGAACAATGAAGGTCAGGTAGTTTTTATATCTACAAAGCAGATCAGCAATGCCGATATGAATACTGAATTTGACGCTTACTTATTCGATCCCAGTGACTCTTCCATTGTTTTGGTTTCAGTAGGTTTGGATGGCTTGGCTTGTGGAGTTAGAGACACAGTAGGCATCAGCAGTGGTGCAGACAGCTGGGTGGTTTTTGCATCATCGGCTGATAATGTGGTTGCCAATGACACCAATGCTGATGATGATGTATTTATGCGAGCAATTTCGAATGGTGAGATTTTCAGGGTCAGTGAAACAGCAGCTGGCGTTGAGGGAGATTCTGATTCAGAGTACCCTGCAATTTCTGAAAACGGCCAATTTGTAACATTTTACTCAAGGGCGGAAAATTTAACTACTGATGACTTCAGTGGTGCTGGTAATGGACAAGTTTTTTATTATGACCGCCTTAATGACAGTGTGCATTTGGCTTCAAAAAACATCGCTAACTTACCCATCAGAGGCAGTATTCCTTTTGATCCACCCAGCATATCTGATTCAGGTCGTTTTATTTCATATGTATACCAAGACCGAGACAACAACGACTTTACTGTCGATACAGATAGCGAAGATGATATTGTTATGTATGACCGGTTGAGCAACAGCAGCCAAATCATTTCGACTAACCGTTTTGGAATGCAGGTAGATGACCCAATAAGTGTCTTTGGGACGCAGCAAGTGGTTGAAGATTTAAGTGTTTCACCACCTCTAATAGGTGTGGTATTTACTGTCGAGGACCCAAATGACTTGACAGAAGTACCTCACCACCCCGGACATGATGAAGCTTTTTTATTTCAATCAGGAGGGCCCAGTATTAACTTGAATATTCAGGTGGTTGGTTTGGGTCAGGTCGCTGGTACAGCTGGGATTAACTGCAGTGATAATTGTGATTTTATCAGGACTTTGGGTGAAGATTTAACCTTGGTGGCCAACCCTGGTGCTAATTACATGTTTGATCGCTGGCATGAGGAGTTTGGCGGTTGTGATAACGGTGACAACCCTTGTGACCTGATTGTGGATCGGAGTAAAACCTTGACCGCTTATTTTATTGATTCTAATGAAATTATTTTTGTAGATGGTTTTGAATGATAAAATGGTTTTAAAGATCTGTAAAACCCAACTTAGGTTGGGTTTTTTGTGACGGTCAGTATTGTTGATTATTCGACAATTTATGCTTAAAAGTAGTTGACTTGAAGCACAGTTCATTCTGAGGGAGCCAGAGGAGAGTTGAAGAGTCTCCTAACGCCAACCACTGCTTTCAAAAGGCATCACGCCAAACTCACCAGATCCTTCAACTCCGCCCTTAAGGCAATAACTGGGACATGTAAGGTTTTAAAACCTCTTGGGCTTTAAATTTCAAGTTAATTTCAAGTTAATTTCAAGTATAAAAGATCAGGTTTTCATATACTTTCTACTTTTTAGTTGGAAAATTTTATGAATGATTACATTAACAAGGTGACTTTGGTTGGGGTTTTGCTTATGCTGATGATTTCACTTGAGTCTTCAGCTAATGTATTACACTGGCTGTCACAGGTTGAAGCCGAACAAATGCCTGTACTTAATGGTGGTTCTAGTAGTCCTAAGGTTTCTACCAATGGTCGCTATGTGACTTTCACATCAACTGCCAGTAATTTAGTGTTCGGTGACAACAACCAGAGGATTGATTTTTTCTGGCATGACTTACAAACCGGCGAAACCAAACTGGTTAACAGCACCCAATCAGGTACACAAGCGTCAGTTGATTCTAATGATGATTATTCAGCACCGACCTCAGATGGTCAGTGGGTGGCCTTTACCAGTGCAGCTGATAATTTACCGGATGCTGGTGAGGTAGCAGTTCGTGGGCTGTACTTGAAAAATATGATCACAGGAGTTGTTACCAATCACAGTGATTATAATGGAGGTTTATACTTTTCAGTCAGTAGAGATGAGAGCCTTTTTTTATCTGATGACGGTTTATTTGTGACTTTTATGACCAAGGAAGGCATTGATCCGGTCCATACGGGGAGTCGATCAGAAATTTATCGCAAAGATTTAGTGAACGATACTTTTGAGCTAGTCTCTATTTCTTTTGATGGCAGCGAAAGCTTCAACGTTCCCATAACTGATCTGTTGGATGTGTCTGACAATGGTCGCTATACGCTGATAGAGAGCGGAGCAGATAATGCGGTTACACAGATCCTTAATAATACTGATAACAATCTTTACCTTCGAGATATGCAAACTGGAACTACCCAATTAATTAATGTCACACCAACTGGGGACTCTTCCAGTACTGGCGTGTCTTTATCTCAAGCCGGTGTGAGTAATTTAGGGCAGGTGGTCTTTCACAGTTTGGGTGATGATTTGGTGGTGGGAGATACCAACGGCTTGATAGATGTCTTTCTTTTTGATGGCAGCACAACAAAACGCATTAACCTTAACCCCAGTGGTAACCAATTGATGGACAACAACAGTTCAACAGCGACCATCAGTGGTGATGGTTCTCAGGTGGTTTTTGTTTCAAACTCTGGTGAGCTGATCGCAGATTATGGTGGGTTTAATATGTTGTACGCTTATGACACACAAACCAGCAGCTTGTCTATGTTGGCCCAAGGTGCTGGTGGGTTAGCAGCCAATAACAACAGTAACTCACCTCAGTTGTCACTGAATGGTTCAGTTTTGGTTTTTACATCAGCTGCCACCAATTTAACACCGGCGATGACCAGCCCCAATCATTCAGAAGTACTGGCTCGGCAGGCCAGCGATGGTGGTTTCAAGCAGGCGACTGAAGTTGTCTTTGAGCCTGATACCGTTGTGGACAATGTAGGCATGATCAGCGTCAGCAGTGACCAAATGAGTGTGATTTATGCCACTGTTGCGATGAATTTAACTGATGATACGCCGATTGTGGTGGGTGAAAATATGAGTCGCCTCCCTGTAAATTTGTTTTTGTTAGACCGAAACACCAACGAACATCGACTGATTGCACAGAACATCAGAGATTTTCTGGGCTTCATTGAACCCAGTCAAACTGATATTTCTGCCTCAGGTCGTTATGTTGTGTTCAACTCGATATCCAGTCAGCCTGGTGCTTTGGTGACATTTGATGAACCCCAGGTGTACTTATATGATCGAGATGATGAAAGCTATACATTAATTGATCAAGGTGAAGTGCCGAGGGTAAATAATGAGGGTAAAACAGTTTTTCAAAGCGATAAGCAGATCAGCAATAATGACACCAATACATCTGATGATGTTTATATGTTTGACCCTCTGAGCATTACCACGGTTTTAATCAGTGAAGACACTTCAGGTAATGCGGCAGGCCAAAGTGGGCAGCCTGATATAGGTGGCAGCGGCGATGACACCTGGGTGACTTTTACTTCAAATGACTCGGCATTGATTATTGGTGATACCAACAACACAAGCGATGTGTTTATGCACAATCCGGCGACATCCAATACCATCAGGGTCAGCCAAACTGCAGCAGGTGTTGAGGGTAATGCGGGTTCACAATCACCATCTGTATCTGAAAATGGTCAGTTTGTCAGTTTTTTTACAGTAGCTGATAACTTGGGAGGAGTAGTTAACAGCGGTTACCAAGTCATGCTGTATGATCGTAACAGTACCCTGTTAGAGGTGGTTTCTGAAGCCGTTAATCCCAATGGAATTTTTGGACTTGTTAATTTTAACTCTGTGAGTGTTTCTGATTCAGGCCGTTATGTGGCTTATACTTATACAGACTCAGCATCTTCTGGCCTTCCAGGAGATGCAGATCGTAGTGATGATGCGGTTTTGTATGACAGTTTAACAGACACCAGCCAAATCGTCTCTGTAAACCGAAATGGACAGCAGGTTGATGATTTTGTTAGAGATGCTTCGATCCAAGTGGTGGAAGATTTAAGTGTGTCACCACCACTGGTGGGTGTGGTTTTTACTGCAGCAAACCCAGATGGTTTAACTGAAGTGGCACACCATCCAGGATATGCGGAGGCTTTTTTGTTCCAAAAAGGCGGCCCTGATGTGAACTTGAACATTCAGGTGGTTGGTGTCGGACAAATCTCTGGCAGCGGTGGGATCAATTGTGGGACGGCCTGCGATTTTGATTTAGCCTTGGGGGCAGACTTAACCTTGTTGGCTGCACCGGGCACTGATCATGAGTTCAGGGGTTGGCATGTTGAGTTTGGTGGGTGTGAAATCGAAGCTCAAAATCCATGTGAAGTTATTATGGATCGAAATAAAACAGTAACTGCTTATTTTGTTGATACCAATGATGTGATTTTTAGGAACGGCTTTGAATAACTGAAGAGGTCTCTTACTTTATTCGCATCAATTTTAACTGCCCAACATGACTTCAGGGATGAAGTCATGGTTCATTCGAGGAATGCGGTTATAATGGCTCGATGAAAAATCCATTTAATATCCCTGATCCGGAATTTGCAGATCAAGTCAAACAATATAAAAACCCCATTCCTTCAAGATCCGCGCTGATTCAATTTCTTGAATCAGAAAAAAAGCTACTCAAACTTGAGTCCATTGCGATCAAGATTGGCATTCAGAATGATGAACAATTCGATGGTTTGCGAATTCGTTTAAGATCCATGGTCAGAGATGGTCAATTATTGGTCAATCGACGCGGTGGCTATGGCGTGCGCAGTAAATTAGAACTCACCCAAGGACGAATCAGTGCCCACAGCGATGGATTTGGCTTTTTGGTGTCTGATGAATTGGCAGAAGATGCTTTCATCACGCCCAAACAAATGCGTATGGTGATGGATGGAGATGTGGTTCTGGCTGATGTTCAACCAGCTCACAAAGGTCGTGGTAAAACAGATGCATTCATCGTTGAAGTCTTAAAAAGAGCACATTCAACCGTTGCTGGACGTTTGATCGATGAGGAAGGCATGGCTTATGTTAAAGCCGATAATTCCAGTATCAGTGACATCATGATTCCTGCCGATGCCATAGGTTCGGCAAAACACAATGATTATGTAACTGTCAGCATTAAAAAGTACCCTGATAAACACCGACCTGCATTTGGTGAAGTGATTGCCATTTTAGGGCAACAATTAAACCATGAACTTTCCATGCAATTAACCATTGTCAGTGAAGGTTTACCCAATGAATGGCCGGCGGCGGTAGAAGCGTGTCGCGATCAAATACCCAAAGAGGTAGATGTGGCCGAACTTGGGCCACATAAGGACATCAGAGATTTGCCTTTAGTCACCATTGATGGTGCTGATGCCAGAGATTTTGACGATGCGGTGTATGTAGAACCGACGGATAATGGATATAAATTATTGGTGGCTATTGCCGATGTTTCTTCCTATGTCAGACCTGATAATGCATTAGACAAAGAGGCTTACAATCGCGGTACTTCGGTTTATTTTCCAGGTAAAGTCATACCTATGTTGCCCTTAGAGTTGTCTAATGGCATTTGTTCATTGAACCCCAATGTCGATCGTTTGAGTATGGTGTGTGAGATGCACATCAATGGCATGGGTGAAATCGAATCTTATGACTTTTACCGTGGTTTGATGCACTCTCATGCTCGCATCACTTATGATGAGGCTTGGGCTTATTTAGACACGGGTGAAAACACTGAAAATTGGCCAGATTCAGTGACTGAATCATTACAACATCAATATCATTTATTTAAATTATTACAACAAGAAAAGTATGTCCGTGGTGGTATTGAATTCAATTCATCTGATGTTTTCATCGAGATTGGCATCGATGGCATGGTATCAAACATACAGCCATACAGCAGAAATGATGCCCATAAATTAATCGAAAACTTCATGATATCAGCCAATGTGTGTGCTGCAAAATTCATTGAAAAACATGATATTCCAGCTTCATTCCGATGTCACAACTCACCACCTGAAAGTAAGGTGAAAGACCTGATTGCATTTTTGAAAGGTTTGGGAGTCACACCTGAATTCAAGGACAGCCCAACACCCAAAGATTTGACTAAATTGTTGAACCAAATTAAACATCGTGAGGATAAAAATTTGATCGAGGAAGTGGTTTTGCGTTCGCAATCCTTGGCCAGTTATGAAGCCAGTAATGCAGGTCACTTTGGCTTGGCTTTAACCCATTATGCGCATTTTACCTCTCCGATCCGGCGGTATCCTGACTTGATGGTGCATCGTGCGATTGATCACATCGTGTATCACAAAAATGAGCCATACCGTTACAGTCAAGGGCAGGCGGAAGAAATGAATTCACAATGTTCGATGACTGAACGGCGTGCCGAAACGGCTTCTCGTGAAGTGGACGCACGTTTGAAATGTTTGTTTATGCAGCAGTTTATTGGTGATGAAATGGTGGGAACTGTTTCAGGGGTCACTCGCTTTGGTTTATTTGTCCAACTTGAACAGTATCAGGTTGATGGCTTGATTCATGTTACTTCATTACCCAATGATTATTACCATCATGATTCAATCAGGCACCAGTTAACAGGTGAGCGAGGTGGTAATGAATTCAGGTTAACTGACCAATTAATGATTCAGATTGCTGCTGTTGATTTAGATGACCGTAAAATAGATTTTGACTACACAGGTAAAATCAATGCCAAAGGTGAATTAAATAGAAAATCTGAAGCGGATGGGCACCTCACTAAAAAACCAAACAAAAATAAAAAGAATAAAAGTAAGTTTGGTAAGGGTAAGCGTCGAAAGAAAAAGTAAATTCGGTCATTTAGGCCGATTGACGACTGATATGAGCCTATTAAATAAGGCGCTGTGATACCTTTGGAAGTATTGATAAGTAATGATTAACTTTGGCCTTGAGTGTTTTTGTATTAATATAAGGTCTCTATAAAGTGTATAACTAAAATTACCCATAACTGTAATGCAACTGAAATTTTTAAATTTTATCTTAGACCAAGCTAAACATACTTTGTTTTATGAGGGGATGGAGTTAAATTTAAGTAAAAAAAATTATGCTTTATTGAATTACTTGGCCGAGAATAATCAGCGCCTGGTCACTAAAGATGAAATCATGACCCATGTATGGGATGGTCGTGTGGTTTCAGAAAATACCCTCAATCAAAACATATCCACGTTACGTAAATTACTGGCTCAATACAGTGATGAATCCATCATTAAAACCATGTATGGAAGGGGGTTTGAGTTTACCCCGAATATCACACTGACTGCATCAAATAATAATCAACCGGCCAATGGTTTTAAGAAACCTGCATTTTATTTAATGGGTTTTATTGTTGTTGTTTTGGTCATGTTAAATGTGTTGATGGATTTATTTAATCCAGTCAATGCTGAAAGCCGAAATTTAACTCCAGTGATATTGATGAATGATGTCAAAGAAGGGGATTGGTTAAATAACAGCTCTCATGATATTTTTAATTTGTTGGCCAGTTTGCCAGCTCATAATAATGTGATTGAAACAGAAGGCACAGATCAGACAGAGAAACAAGAGTTACTGGAAAATTATTGGCGCATTAATCCAGCCACAGAAGCGATTCAATCTAAATTTGAATTTATTGACCAGGTTTATCACCTTGAGTTAAGTGTTATCTTAAAGGAACAAAGCGTCAGTGAAAAATTTTCTGATGTGGAACTGGTTAAATTAATAACAAAAGGCAACCAGTGGTTAACAGAAAATTCGAGTCTTGAGGCTTCTCAAACCCCTACAGCAAAACTGATCAGTCAAGATTCGCATACGCTTGAGTTGTATATGCGAGGTTTTCATGAATTTAAACAAGGTGATTTTACATCAGCGGCTAATTACACAGAGTTAGCCATTAAAAATAACCCCGGTTTTTATTTGGCTCGATTACAAATGGCTGATATCAAATACCGCCAGGGAGATAATGAGGGTAGTTTGGCTGAACTTGAATCTCTAAGTCAAATTAATACACCACAAGAGATTGGTATTATGGTTGAATCTTTGCGTGGTGATGTATTAGATACAGCAGGGCAGTATGATGAGGCAGTAAAAATTTATCAACAGTTGATTCAAAATTATGAAAGTAACTCACCTATTAAATTGATGGATGTCAGATATAACCTGAGTTATACACTGACTTCATTAGCACAATATCAAGAAGCTTTAGAACAACTTGATATCATCAAAAGACAAACAAATCAGGTTTCTAATACAGGACTTATCGCTCATACTTTACAAAAACAAGGCAGTATTCATCTACAACTGGGTCAAGTTGAACAAGCCACTCAAGCAGCTGACAAAAGCTTGGAATTGTTTAATCAATTAGCTGATGAGATGAGCGGCGCTAAAGTTAAGATTTTATTGGCTCGAATCGCTAATTATCAGTCAGATTTTAAACTGGCCATCAATCACCTCAGTGAGGCTGTTGCTATTTATCGAGATGCAGGTTTTTCACTGGGTGTTGGTGCAACTCTGAATGAATTGGTGTATGCACAACGTTCGACTGGACAGTTGGATGCTGCATGGAAAAATATGTCAGAAATGAAACAGGTGGCATTAGATATAGACTATTTTGCTTTGTTAATGGCGGCTAAAGAAGCTGAGTTTTCCATTGCGTTGTCCAGAGATCAGTTCAAGCTTGCTGCAGGGGTGTTAAATGATTATTTGACCACTTCACAGGTTGAAAATTACAGCAGGGGATTGTTCAAGCATAATTTATACGCACTTCAGTTGGCCATTGCTGAAAAACAGCCTGAAGCTGCTCAGTTGTATATTGATAACATTGAAAAACACATTGAAAAAACAGGAGAAAAACGATACCTGCCAGAGCTTAAAATACAACAAGCCAGGGTCAAATTACTGTTACAAAAACCATTGCTTGCTCTGAAGCTGCTTAATGATGGAAAAACAATAGCACTAAACAGTAGCAATTTAGAGATGGTTAATCAGGCTGATAATTTTTTATTGGGGTATTATTTAGAACAAAAAGATTTTTCAGCCATGGAAGAAATTTTTAAGGTGTCTGAAGCGAATATTCCACCACCGCTTCCATACCCATTTTTACTTTACAAATCAAAATTAAAGCACGCCCAAGGTCAGCTCTTTGATGCCATTTCATTGGCTCAATTGTGTAAACAAAAAGCCAATGAATTATGGCGCAGTGAAGATGCCAGATACCTCAATGACCTCATTAATCAACAAAATACCCAACAATAAAATCAATTTATCACAAAAATAATGACTTGTGATTTGATTGTGCCTGCGATCATAAAAAATCACTCAAGCACAGCCAAAACCCTTGCTTTTATTTGACTTTGATGACTTTTTCATGGGTTTTTCATAAGTTTTTCAAGTTCTCAACCTCCTCCAAGCCCTATCATGGCGGCCATTATTAATGGATCAATGGCTAGTTATTTGATCCTTTCGTGTTTTATGAAAATTATTGATTTGGAGTTTTAAGATGACACTTTCAACATGGTTAAAAGGGTTTTTATTTATATACTCTTTGATTGTTGTTAACCCAGCAGTCAAGGCCCAAGCTTTCAGCTGGTTATCACAACCCGACGTTCAAGCTGGCTTGGTGCTGAATGGCAGTACAGGGTCTTCAAAAATTTCGGCCAATGGCCGTTATATTGCATTCTTGAGCAATGCTTCGAACATTGTTGCTGGTGATACCAATCAGGGTTCTGACTTATTCATTCAGGATACATTAACCCAGACCATCCAGCGATTTGCGTTGAGTGATGGCTTACCTGATTTAAGAAGTTTTTCTACACCCACCTCCGATGGTCGTTACATCATCCTCAGCACCAACAGAGATGGTAGTGCTGAGAACAGGAATTTTGTTTATCTGCTTGATACCCTCCAGGAGACCTTTACCTTACAGAACATCAACTTAAACGGTGATCGTTTCGACCTGAGTTCTACAAGTTTCTTTTTGGCCGATGACGGCTCTCAAATGATTTTTAATACAGGTGAAAATTTAAATCCGATGCACACCGATTCATCAGGTCAAATTTATGCCAAAGACCTGAACACCAACCAATACACCTTGTTGAGCCAGACAGCAGGTGGTGTGATCGCAGAAGGTAGCGCAACCTTGCTTGATGTTTCAGTTAACCAACAATTCATTGCGCTTAACAGCAGGGCTGAAAACTTACTGCCTGGTACAAGTTTAAATAGCCGAGGAAATTTAATGGTTCTGGACTTGTCTGATAACAGTTACCAACTGGCATCAGTTCAACCAGATGGCAGTGCCAGTGACGATTCTTTTCTTAGACTTCGGAGTGTATCGATCAGTAATTCAGGTCAAGTTGTTTATATAACTGATATGGATGACTTGGTCATTGGTGATAACAATGACAGCAATGATGTGTTTTTCTTTGATGGCAGCAGTAACACCAGAATTAACTTAGATTCAAATGGCCAAGAATTGGCATCAGGTGCATCATCTTTTCGCGACAGTGTGGTCATCAGTCCCAATGATGCATTTATCAGTTATTCCAGTTCCAGTGAGCTGATTGTCCCGAATGGTGATAACAACCAAACTTTTGACACTTTTATTTTTGACATCGGCACCGGCATCACCACACGTGCCAGCTCACTGGGTAACGGTCAAGCAGCCAGTGATTCAACTTACCCCACAGCCATTTCTACCAATGGTGAAAAACTCATCATGCGTTCATACGCCAAAGATTATGGTCTGGGCACTGTGATCAATGGACAACAACAAACCTTTGTCTATAACACCACCCAACAACAACTTACGCAGATGTACCCATTACCAGGCACAGCTGTGAACACCAGTCATCGCAGCATCAGCCAATCGCACATAACATCGGACCAAAAATTTGCTTTCTACCTCTCACAATCACCTTATTTAAGTCAGGATACAGTCAGCGATTACACGCAGTTTGAGACCAGGATAGCTGATTTGTTCGAGCATGATCGGAGTGATGATTCTCACAGCATCATTGCACGAAAAATAGACAGCGACGTGTTCAACGGTGGTGGTATTGATGTCTCATCATCGGGGCGCTATGTGACTTTTGTCTCAAATTATTTTCAACCCGCTGCCAATTTTCGATTATCCGAAGAAGAAGTGTTCTTGTATGACCGCAGTGATAACAGCTACATCCAAATCGGCCCAGGCAGAGACTCCAGGGTGAATGATGCTGGTATGGTCGTATTTACCTCGTTTTCAGACTTATTACCGCAGGACACCAACGGTCAAGCAGATGTTTACCTCTTTGACAGTGCTGATAACAGCATCAGTTTAGTCAGTAAAAATCAATCGGGCACAACATCCGTTTGGAACAGCGAAGATTCTTTTATTTCTGATTCGGCCACCGAGGTCTGGGTGGGCTTTACTTCCAGAGGTGATGATTTCATTAACAATGACACCAATAACGAAGTAGATGTTTTTATCTACAATTGGCCATCGGGTAATACCATCCGGGTGAGTCAATTACCTGATGGTACAGGTGGAGATGAATCCAGCACCAGTTCTTATCAGGCTGGTATATCTGCTGAAGGTGATTATGTGGTGTTCAGCTCCAGGGCACAAAACCTGACTAATGATGATTATTCAAACTCAGCCTTTTTTCAACTGTTTCTGTATGAACGTGCCACCCAAGAAATCACACTGGTGTCTAAAGCATCTGGCGGTTTGCCTTTTACTGATGATGAACATTCACTCAGACGTTTTGATATTTCTGATTCTGGGCGATACGTCAGTTTTGCTGCTGAGGGTGAGTTCAGTTCCTATAATGATTTTGATAGTGCCTCGGATGTGTTTTTATACGATCACCAAACCCAGCAAATTGAGCTGATTTCTAACAACAGCGCTTCCTTTGTACAAAGTAACGGCAGCTTCAACCCTCAGGTGGTTGAAGACTTGTCTGTGTCACCGCCTTTAATCGGTGTTATTTTTGATGGTGCATCTGACTTCACAGGTATAAACAGTCACTCAGGCCATTCGGAATCTTACCTCTACCAGCAAGGTGGTCCTAATGTTGAATTAACCATTGATGTTGTTGGTATTGGTACAGTCAGTGGTAGCTTTGGGGTTAATTGTATGACCAATTGTGACTCCAATTATCCGCTAGGCACGACATTAAATTTACTGGCTGTTCCAGATGCAGGTTTTGTGTTTGATCGCTGGTCCAGTACCCGCAGTGATTGTACCACCACACAAAACTGCACACTGACCATGGATCGGGAAAAAACCATCCAAGCCATTTTTATTGATCCCGCTGACATCATTTTCAGTGATGGCTTTGAATAATTAAATTTTAAAGGATAAAACCATGAAAAATAAAACCCCATATGCGTATTGGTCGATCTTTGTGATGATGGGCTTGTTGAGTCTATCCACCCACTCATTCAGTCAAGCATTGCATTGGCTGTCCAAACCACAATCGCAGCTAGGTCCAATCCTCAACGGTAATATATTTAGTGATGCAACCCTATCTGCCAATGGGCGTTTTGTGCTGTTCAGAGCTGATGCGACTAATGTGGTGGCTGATCCCGACATATTATTTTTCCAGTTGTATCTTTATGATCGATTGAATGACACAGTGAAATGGGTTGATGAACCATTTGGTTCGTTAGAATTTTTTCGTATTGATCAATTCAGCGCACCGACCTCAAATGGGACATTGATGGCTTTTTCGCATCGGGGTGATATAGGTTTTGGTACAGATAGGTTTGATGTGCACTTGTATACCATGAACTTGGTGACTGATGAAATAAAACTCATCAGGCAAGACACCAATGATGTGCCATTCGAGGTTGATATTCGTTCTTCGATACATCTGACCGATGACGGTAATGAGCTGTTCTTTGCCACTGGTGAACAGCTGTTACCAGAGCACACAATGAGGCGAGCTAACATTTATTCGTATGATTTGAATACCGAGCAGTTCAGTTTAATCAGTTTGTCAAGTGACAACACCCAGGCTGCCAATTCCACCACCACACGTTTTGCTGTCTCACCCAGTGGCCGGTATGTGGCATTCAGTTCGGAGGCCGATAACTTGGTTTCCGATACAGTTATTGGGGGCAATATTTACTTGCGAGACACCCAAAATCTCACCACTGAATTGGTCACTGTACAACCCTCAGGGCAAGCTTCCACGGTAGATGCATTTAACAGTTCTACCTCTGTCAGTAACCTGGGTACGGTTTTATTTACCTCCACCAAAAGTGACCTGGTTAATGCAGATAAAAACCAACTGCGAGATCTTTTCCTGTATGAAAACGGGTCAAATACCCGCATCAATTTAGATGCTAATGGCAATGAGCTCAGTGATACCCAGATTGGTAACGCAAAGATAAGTGCTGCTGGCAACCTATTGTACTTTGAAGACAGTTATCCTTATGTAGCCGCTGATGATAATGAAGATGGCGACATATACCAATACAATGTAGATACCGGTACTTTTATGTTGATTGATTCTGGTATAGAGTCGACACGCATAGATTTAATCGAAATTACCGCTGATGGATCAGAGGTTTTATTTGACAGTTTTCGGGGTGAGGTGAATGAAAATGCCTCTTTAAGCCATGCTTTTTTTGGTGGGTTGTTCGTTAGTGAGGTTAACTCAGGAACGGTTGAACAGATTGAACCTGTTGCAGAATCACCACAGACGGTGATCAGCTCTGTCAGCCGTTTATATATGAGTTCAGACCAGCGTTATGCTGTGTTTTCATCTGCTTCACCTAATTTAAGTGCTGTCACTGAAACTGAAAACAGTGTGGATACTTTTTATCACGATCGTCTGACTGATGAGTCGGTTATATTGGGTCGGCTAACTAACAGTGAAGCCATTTCTCCCAATGGTCGTTATGTGGTTTTGGGCTCATTTTTCCTCCAACCTGAAGGTATGATTGAGACTGGTTTTAATCTGTATTTACACGACACTGTCCTAGACAGTTATACACAGATATCGACTGGAGGTCGTGCCCAAGTCAACGACCTGGGTTTGGTGGTTTTTCAAACAACAAGTGCATTGATACCGGCCGATAACAATGATGTGTCTGATATTTATCTATTTGATGCCAATACTAACAGTATAAATCTACTCAGCCAATCGGTGGGTGGACAGATAGGTAATGCATTGTCAGAGCTGGCATACATCAATAACGACAGTGGACAAGTCAGTGTGGTTTTCGCCTCAGATGCCAGTAACTTGATTGCAGCTGACATCAACAACACACGCGATATTTTCATGGTTGATTGGCCCAGTGGTTCAATCACTCGCATCAGCCAAACCCCTGCTCAGGTGGGTGGTGATGGGTTTTCTTATTTGGCAGACATCAGCAATGATGGTGAACTCATTGCTTTTGCTTCTTTTGCAGATAACTTAACCAATGATAATTTCGATGGTCTGGCGAATGTCTTTTTGTATGAACGTGCCAGCCAGAACATCACACTGGTGTCCAAAGATGACATGGGGGAGCCTTTGGGCAATAGTTTTGGTGAATTGAATATTTCAGATGCTGGAAATTTCATCACTTTTTCGACTCAAAGAGAGATTGAATTTTTAGAGGGTGATAATGGTTCAAATGACTTCGATGTATTCATGATTGATGTGAACACCGAGACCCTCAGTCTTATTTCACAGCCGCTAGATGGAGCTGATGCCTTTATCGAATCATTTCGCTCAAGGGTTTATGAGGATTTAAGTCAGTCACCACCTCGAGTGGGTGTGAGTTTTATAGGCTCGGGTGAATTAGCCGATTTAACAGGTATTAACAGTCATCCGGGATTCAGCGAAGCTTTTCTCTACCAGCAAGGTGGTCCGAATGTGTTATTGGATGTTGATGTGATTGGCCCGGGTTTTGTGAGTGGTAGTTTTGGTTTGTCATGCATGACCAGTTGTGGTTTCGATTACGCTTTGGGTATGGAAATTAATTTAGTTGCATCACCGGAAGCTGGTTTTGTCTTTGATCGTTGGTCAAGCAGTCGAGGTCAATGCACAGATGATACCAACCCGTGTTTATTAACCATGGACCAGAACAAGCAAATTCAAGCCATTTTTATTGATCCCGCTGACATCATTTTCAGTGATGGCTTTGAGTGAACAAGAAAAGAATTTAAGGAATAATAAGATGAAAAACATAACTTCAAAAACAACACATAACTTAATCATTTTAATCATGTTGTTGGCATTCAATGCCAGCAGTTTTGGTCAGGCTTTGCATTGGCTGTCGAAGCCGAATAGCCAACTTGGCCCGGTGGTTAACGGCTCCATGAATAGCGGTAAAATGTCGGCCAATGGGCGTTACATTATATTTGTCAGTAATGCGACCAATCATGTTGATGCCATTACAACTGAGGCTTTTGGTCGAAATGTTTTTGTTTATGACCGCGTACTTGATAAAGTCAGCTGGGTTAATGAACCCGTTAACAGCTCAGATCGATTTGATCTTGTTGGGTTTTCAGCTCCGACTTCTGATGGTACTTTGGTGGCTTTTATCAGCACACCACGAATTGGTTTTGGTGATAAAGAACTGTTGTATACCAAGAACTTAATTACTGGCGAAGTTAAATTAATCAGTGAAGCTGACAATGGGGTGTCTTTTGAGGTTGGGCGTGCGGGGCTTTCATTGTTAGATGATGGCAGTGCGATTGACTTTACCACTGATACACAATTACTGCCTGAACACGCCACAGCCAATAATAATATGTATCGATTTGATCTGATCAATGAAACGTTCAGTTTAGTCAGTATTTCAGATGATGAGGCTGTGGCTGCCAATGCTGAGATCAATAACCCCACCACATCTCCCAGTGGCAGGTACGTGGCTTTTTCCACAGATGCCAATAATTTAACCAATGATGTGGTTACCGGTAATCATGTATATTTGCGTGATACCCAGAACCAAACCACGAGATTAGTCACTGTTCAGCCTGGTGGCGATCCCAGTAATGTGGATGGTTTTACGGTACAAAGGGATCTGTCTGTCAGTAACACGGGTCATTTGATTTACAATTCAAGCCGCGATGATTTAGTCACCAATGATGACAATGAACGCACTGATTTATTTCTGTACCACATGGGCACTCATAACCGCATCAGTTTTGATAACGGTTCAGGCCTTGATTATTTGGCACCTTCACCAGCCATCATTAATGCCACTGGTAATCGCATCACCTTTTTATCTTTTGGTGATATTTTGCCGAACGAAACCAATCCGTTCGCTGATAATTACCAATACAACATAGATACTGATGAATTTACTTTAATTGAAACCAATTTTGATAGTCTACAGTTTGAACTGGCAGCCTCAGCCGATGGTCAGTCAGTTTTGGTGGCAGGTGATTACGATGAGCCCAATGAAAACACTTCAATCAGTAATTTGTTTTTTTCGTCTTTTTTTATTTACAATACCAATACCGAGGCACTTGAGCGGATCGAGCCGGTGGCTTTCAACCCAGACACTACCATAGCGAGCGTATTTAGGTTGAGTATGAGTGAAAACCAGCGCTATGCCATTTTTGGTTCACAATCACCTAATTTATTACCAGTGGTCGAACAGGATCAAGATATTGATTCCGTGCTGTTTGATCGAGAAACCCAAACTGCTGTACCATTGGGAAATCGGGCGATCGCGATTGATATATCCAGCAATGGTCGTTATGTTCTTTTGGCCTCAAGGTTCTTTCAGCCAGCTGGATTGGTTGATCTGATGGATATTAATTTATTTGTCCATGATCGAACTTTAGACAGTTATACCCAAGTTTCAAGTTTTCGTGATGCGGTTGTTAATGACAGTGGCTTGGTGGCGTTTTGGACCTTTGAGCAGTTATTACCGACAGATCAGAATGATGAGAGTGATGTGTATCTTTTTGATACCAGTGATGCCAGTTTACATCTGATCAGTAAAACTCCTGATGGGCTGGCGGCTGGTGCAAATAATATAAATATCAATAATGACCCTGGTGCAGTCAGTGTGGTCTTCAGCTCATTTTCCAGTGATTTGGTGGCAGGAGACGTTAATGGTTTACAGGATGTGTTTGTTGCCGACTGGCCCAGTGGTGATATCAGTCGTATCAGCCAAACCACTGCTTTGGCTGGTGGAGATGGACCATCTATTTTATCTGATATCAGCGACGATGGTCAGACCATTGTTTTTACATCAGAAGCTGATAATTTAACCAATGATGTGACCAACGGGATTAATATTTATATTCATGATCGAACCAGCCAGATGAATGAGTTGGCAGGGGTAGATGATACAGGAAACCCATTAGATATTTTTCCAGCTACTGTTAATGATTTAGATTTGTCGCAGACGGGTGATTACATTGGATTTCAAACTGCTGAATCCTTGGTGTTTTTGGGTGAGGATCCCAATCTAAATGATGCTGATGTTTTTTTAATTAATCGCAATAACAATCAAATCAAGTTAATTTCACAACCATTAAATGGTGATGGCCTGACTGTTTCAGCATCTGGTATTAATGTATACGAGGATCTTTCGGTCTCACCGCCCAGGTTGGGTGTGAGTTTTCTTGCATCGGGACGTTTAACTGGTCATCCGAACCATCCAAACTATAATCAGGCATTTTTGTATCAGGAAGGTGGTCCTAATCTGAACCTGAACATTGCTGTTACGGGAACTGGCAGTGTGGGGGGGAGTTTGGGCATATCGTGTATGACTGATTGTGATTTTGATTTTCCACTGGGTACTGAATTGAGTTTAGTAGCCACACCTTCTGGTGGCTTTGTCTTTGATCGCTGGAACAGTTCGCGAGGTCAGTGTATTGATGATGTCAATCCGTGTTTATTGACCATGGATCAGGCCAAACAAATCCAAGCCATATTTATTGATCCGGCAGATATTATTTTCGAAGATGGCTTTGAGTGAATAAGAAAAGAATTTAAGGAATAATAAGATGAAAAACATAACTTCAAAAATAACACATAACTTAATCTTTTTAATCATGTTGTTGGCATTCAATGCCAGCAGTTTTGGCCAGGCTTTGCATTGGTTATCCAAACCACAGTCGCAAGTGGGGCCTGTCGTTAATGGTTCGATGAGTGGCGTAAAAATTTCTGCTAACGGTCGTTTTATCAGTTTCAGAAGCTCAGCCACAAACCATGTTAATCAACTCAATGTCACTTTCAGGAACCAACATTTTGTTTATGACATTGAGCTTGATAAAACAGTTTGGATTGATGATCCAGATTTTTTTAACAATGATTTTCTGCTCATAAATCGCTTCTCTGCGCCGACTTCTGATGGTCAGTTAGTGGCATTCAATGCCAGATCAACTTCTGAGAACGAAAATTATTTGTACACCAAGAACTTGGTAACTGGTGAAATTACTTTAATCAGTGAAGATGCCAATGGCGATGCTTTTGAGCCACGAGCTAACACTGACTTTGTTTTATTGGATGATGGCAGTGGCATTGATTTTTTAACCGATATCCAGTTAGTTTCAGAACATACCTTACCACGCACTAATGTTTATCGGGCTGACTTAATAACAGGTGGTTTTACTTTATTGAGTATAGCTGATGATGAAAGCGAGGCCGCAAATTCAAGTGTTTTCGAAACCAACACTTCCCCCAGCGGCAGGTATGTTGCATTTAGCACACGAGCAGATAATCTGACTGGCGATACAGTAACGGGGGATCACATTTATTTGCGAGATACTCAAAATCAAAGCACGGAACTGATCAGTGTTCAACCTGATGGAGCGCCCAGTGTATTCGAAGAAGACCCATTCCATTTTCGAATTTCAGTCAGTAATACCGGTCATGTGGTTCATAATTCTAACCGCAATGATTTGGTTACAGGTGATAACAATGACCGTGTTGATTTATTTTTGTACCACAACGGTTCTAATCAACGCATCAGTTTTGATAATGGCTCTGGAATCGATTATTTAAATTTACCAGAGCGTTTACAGATCAATGCCACAGGAAATATCATCACCTTCCTTTCATCTGACAATATCTTGCCTAATGAAACAAATTTGTTTTCTGATCCATATCAATACGACATCATTAACGATGAATTTACCTTGATTGAGACCAATTTTGACACGTTGAGATTTGAACTTGCGGCCTCTGCTAGTGGCCAAAAAATTATTCTCAGTGGCCGTTATGATGAATTAACCTCTCAAAGCTCATTGAGTAATTTATTTTACACATCCTTGTTCTTATATGATGCGCTCAGCACTGAGCTGCAACAGATTGAGCCTGTGGCTTATAACCCCAACACCAGTCTATCTAATGTGTTTGGAGCTTTTATGAGTGCTGATCAACGCTATTCGGTTTTCAGTTCATCTTCACCTAATCTTTTGCCCAATCTTGAATCAGATCGTGATACGGATACTTTGTTGTATGATCGTGATACTGCAACAGGGGTTCAACTTGGAAACAAAGCGGTCGCAGTAGACATCTCACCCAATGGCCGATATGTGCTGTTATCTTCTGGATTTTTTCAACCAGAGGGCTTGATTGAACTGACCAATGACTTTGATTTACCTACCTTGTTCTTACATGATCGGGACTTAAATACCTATATTCAGATCGCACCTGTCGCATTCACAGCCTCGGTTAATGATGCAGGTTTGGTAGCTTTTTTAACACCTGAAGAACTCACACCCGCCGATGATAACGGTGAATTTGACGCTTATTTATTCAATCCAGCTGACAACAGCCTGAGTCTGATCAGCCAAACCATGAGTGGAGAGGTTTCAGAGCTAGGTGTGTCCAGCATCAATATAAACAATGACCCTAATGCTGTGAGCCTTGTTTTCACTTCTTCTTCGAGTAATTTAATCATTGGTGATGTGAATGGTTTTGAGGATGTTTTTGTGGCTGACTGGCCCAGTGGTATTATTAATCGTGTGAGCCAAACCACGGCTTTAGCTGGTGGTAATTCTGTTTCTGACAGCCCAGATATCAGCGACGATGGACAAACCATTGCATTTGTTTCATATGCAACTAACCTCACCAATGACATCACCTCAGGCGAAGGGAATGTTTACCTGCATGATCGTAATAATCAGAGCAATACTTTGGTTTCCAGAAATGACTTGGGTGTACCTTTGAATGTGGCAACCAGTATCATATCTGAGGTATCTATTTCAGGTGCAGGTAACTACATCGGTTTTAGAACAAGAGAGGATTTAGAATTTTTAGGTGATCTTAGAAACGATTTTGATGTGTTTTTAATTGATGTTAATACGGAAGAAATTAAATTGATTTCACAGCCGTTAGATGGGGCTAATCTCAGTGTGGAAGGCTCTGGCATCAAAGTTTATGAAGATACTTCGGTCTCACCAACGCGTGTGGGTGTCAGTTTCATTGCTTCAGGCAGATTAACTGAATTACCCAGCCACCCAAATTACAGAGAAGCTTTTTTATACCAGGAAGGTGGGCCGAATGTGAATCTGAACATTGATGTCATTGGTACGGGTCAAGTTGGTGGTAGTTTTGGAATATCTTGTATGACCAACTGTGATTCAGACTATTCATTAGGAACTGTGCTAAGCTTAGTGGCAACAGCTGATTCTGGTTATGTATTTGATCGCTGGAACAGTTCACGAGGTCAGTGTATTGATGATGTCAATCCGTGTTTATTGACCATGGATCAAGACAAAACCATTCAAGCCATTTTTGGCGGATATTATTTTCGAAGATGGCTTTGAGTGAATAGGGAGCGCATTTGAGACATAAGCACATAAAAAATACACCAGTTTTACTGAGGCTGAATATCCAGTTGTTCTTGCCATTTGGAAATTTGTTCACTGATTTCCTGATCATCAAGTTCTACTGCCATAAGCTCTTTTAGAAAAGTCCGAGCTTGATTAAGTTTTTTCCATGCTAAATTGATTTTTACCAGAGCAATAAGATCATTAGCTATATAAGGGTGATTGGGGGGTAAAGATGTTTTGTTAATGTGCAGCGATCTTTGTTGTACTTGGTCAGCCAGATCCCATCGATTTTGTTGTTGGTAAAGCTTTCCTAAGCCATGTAATGGAGCACTTAATCTGGGGTGGTTGTTGCCTAAAGCGCGTTCAGTGATCTCAATGGACTCAAGATATAAACTTTCTGCCTCTGCCAGTTCACCTTTTGAGCGCAATAGGCTGGCTAAGTTGCTCATGGTGTTACCGGTGTTCGCATGAGCATCACCCAATTGAGCTTTTCTTATACTTAAGGAACGTCGGTACATGGTTTCAGCCTTTGGCCATACATCTTTTTGGTTGGTTTGAAATTTAGCGGAGGCTATGTTGTTTAAATTTTCTGCCACTTGTAAAGAATCAGGGCCGAAGTGTTTTTCTCGTATTTTTAGTGTGCGTTCATCCAAAGCCATCATCAGCGCCTGGTCTTCAGGACGGGCTC
>CALDFB010000124.1 GCA_937942365.1 uncultured Marinicella sp.
GCCTACCAAAGTGCCTGAACCATTGGCAACGCTACAAACTTGGTTGGGTGTGGTTGGTTGAGTTAACACGGTCACGGCATAAGCTGAACCATCGGCCAAAGCTGTGGCAAAGGTAAAGCCACCATCAACGCTGACAGTTAAATCATCACCAGTATTGTTCTGTAAAACCACACTGTTTCCAGCAGTCAGTCCTGTAACTGTGCCAGTGATTGTATGGGTATCAGTTGAACAAATCACAGTCACATCAACCACATCATTGCCTGCCAAAATACCTGAACCATTGGAAACAGTACAAACTTGGTTAGGTGTGGTTGGTTGAGTTAACACGGTCACAGCATAAGCTGAACCATCGGCCAAGGCTGTGGTAAAAGTAAAACCGCCATCTGCGCCAATCGTTAAGTCATCACCGGTATTGTTCTGTAAAACTACGCTGTTACCTGTAGCCAGTCCTGTAACTGTACCAGCAATTATATGGGCGACCGTTGAACAAGTAATAACTACATTAACCACATCATTGCCTGCCAAAGTACCTGAATCATTGGAAACAGTACAAACTTGGTTGGGTGTATTTGGTTGAGTTAACACGGTCACGGCATAAGCTGAACCATCAGCCAAAGCAGTGGCGAAGGTAAAGCCACCATCAGCACTGACAGTTAAATCATCGCCTAGATTGTTCTGTAAAACCACGATATTACCGGTGGCTAAACCCGTAGCCGTGCCACCTACAGTATGAGTGTCAGTAACACAATTAACAGAAATGCTGACATCGTTTCCTACCAATGTTCCTGAACCATCGTTACTTCCACTGTTACCACCTGTGACAGTACAGACTTGATTTGGCGATGTGGGTTGGGCTGAACTGATTGTTACAGCATAAACAGTTCCATCATCTAAAGTCGAGATGGTTTGGGTTTCATTGGTCGTGAATACCGCAGCATCAACTCCATTAGTAAAACTGATGGAGTTGGTTGCTGCTAGACCTGTTACTGTGACATTGACATCATATTGAGAAGAGCCTACAGTAAACACATAGGCTGAACCTGACTCAGTACCATTATCATCATCAAGATACGCACCCACCAGTACCCGGTTGCCCGACAGGCCCACTGAAAAACCAAAGTTATCACTTACCGCACCATCACTTGCTGTTAGCTTGGCACTTTCGCTCCAATTCACACCATCGTAGTCAAACACATAGGCTGAACCTGAATCTACGCCACTGTCATCATCAAAGTACGCACCCACCAACGCTCGGTTGCCCGATAAGCTCACTGAATGACCAAATTTATCAAAAGCCGCACCATCACCTGCTGTCAGTTTGGCACTTTGACTCCAATTCATACCATCATAGTCAAACACATAGGCTGAGCCTGAGCCAGTCCCGTTATCATCATCATTACTGGCACCCACCAGCGCACGATCGCCCGATAGGCTCATCGAAAATCCAAAGAAGTTATTAGCCGCAGCATCTCCTGCTGTTAACTTGGCACTTTGGCTCCAATTCATGCCATCGTAATCAAACACATAGGCTGAACCTGAATCAGTGCCGTTATCATCATCAAAATAAGCACCCACCAGCGCGCGGTTGTTCGATAAGCTTACGGAAATACCAAACAAATCACCCGCCGCACCATCACTAGCGGTCAGCTTAGTACTTTCGACCCAACTCACACCTTCGTAATCAAACACATAGGCTGAGCCTGATGCACTACCGTTATCATCATCAAGATAAGCACCTACCAGCGCGCGGTCGCCCAATAGGCTAACTGACCGACCAAATTCATCATCCACTGCACCATCGCCTGCGGTCAGTTTAGCGCTTTGACTCCAATTCATGCCATCATAATCAAACACATAGGCTGAGCCTGAATCCGTGCCGTTATCATCATCAAGATAAGCACCAACCAACGCTCGGTTGCCTGACAGGCTCACTGAAACACCAAAGCGATCATCCACCTCACCATCGCCTGCGGTCAGCTTGGCACTTTGGTTCCAACTCATGCCATCGTATTCAAACACATAAACTGAACCGCTATTATCATCATCAAGAAACGCACCCACCAGTGCTCGGTTGCCTGACAGATTCACTGAAAAACCAAAAAAATCTTCCGCCGCACCATCACCTGCGGTTAGCTTGACACTTTCGTTCCAATTCATGCCATCATAATCAAACACATAGGCTGAGCCTGAATCCGTGCCGTTATCATCATCAAGATAAGCACCGATCAGTGCACGGTTGTCCGATAGGCTCACAGAATAACCAAAGACATCAACCGCCGCACCATCACCTGCGGTCAGTTTGGCACTTTGATTCCAATTCATGCCATCGTAATCAAATACATAGGCTGAGCCTGATGCACTACCGTTATCATCATCACCATGAGCACCGACCAGCGCGCGGTCACCCAATAGGCTCACTGACCCACCAAATACATCAAGGCTCCCACCATCGCCTGCGGTCAGTTTAGCGCTTTGACTCCAATTCATGCCATCATAATCAAACACATAAGCTGAACCTGAATCAAAGCCGTTATCATTGTCATGATACGCACTCACCAGCGCACGGTTGTCCGATAGGCTTACTGAATAACCAAAGAGATCAAAATCCGCACCATCACTTGCTATTAACTTGGCGCTTTGGAGCCAATTCCCACCAACATAATCAAAAACATAAGCTGAACCTGAATCATTCCCGTTATCATTATCATGATACGCACTCACCAGTGCACGGTTGTCCGACAGGCTTACTGAAAAACCAAAGTTATCATTCACAGCACCATCGCCAGCGATCAGCTTGGCACTTTGATTCCAGTTCATACCATCATTATCAAACACATAAACTGCGCCTGAATCAATGCCGTTATCATCATCACGATAAGCACCCACTAACGCACGGTCACCTAATAGACTCACAGAAAAACCAAAGAAATCATTCATTTCAGCATTATCTGCTGTCAGTTTGGCACTTTGGTTCCAATTCCCACCAACGTAATCAAACACATAGGCTGAACCTGAACTGCTACCATTATCATCATCTCCATAGGCACCCACTAACGCGCGGTTACCCGATAAGCTCACTGAAGCACCAAAGAGGTCACCGGTCATACCATCTGATGGTTTTAGAACAGCAATTTGTTGCCAGTTCATACCATCAAATTCCAAAATCAAAGCCGCTCCTGCTCCTGCTAACAAAGGCCCGCCGACCAAAGCACGATCGCCATCTGCCGACACCGATTGACCAAAGTTACTGTTGTCACCACCAACCCCTGCAGGCTCTGGTAATAACTTCGCCTCTTGCACAGCCATCTTTAACGAAGACCATTGTTTATCGCCAATATCATCTGGGCGATTTTGATCAAAGCCATCGCTGGCTTGTGATACCAATGAGATGAGCAATAAGATAAACAAACTGATAAATTTATTTTTTTGAAACATGTGTTTTCCCCTTTTTCTTTATACTTTTTGACCTATTCAATCAAAAATATTTAACAACAGACTATTTAATTGATTTCGCCTGAGTTGTGATTAGAAATAAAAATCATCCAAATGCACCACGGATTTAATTAACGACACGTCTATGCATAACAGCTAGACTTAACATCAACGCTCCTAACAGCATCAACATCCAACCATTCAAAGTAGGTACACTCACAGCTGTGCCCGAACCAACTGCTGAGCCTGAGCCATTGATGCTGATTTCATCAGGACTGGTGGCTGCATTGGTGGTGATTGAAATGACATCATCAAAGTTGCCTATTGTCATTGGGCTGAAGGTCATTTGAATCTCACAAGTTTCAGTTGGTGCCAGAGGAATTGTTAGGCTAAAACAACTGTCAGTGCCAATCAAAGTGAAAGGTGCCGATGGTGCTGTGGTGGCTATGAACTCTAAACTTGCGTTGCCGGTATTGGTGGCGGTGATTACGATAGATTCCGTGGTGTTAACGTTGACTGCACCAAAGTCAATGGTTGTGCTGCTCAAGGTGAGTTGAGGTTCTGGGGTTTCACAATCAACATTGACATTGGTGACATTCGCGCCATTGATTTGTCCTGAATCATTGCTTACAGTACATGATTGTGTTGGCGTATTCGGCTGAGTAGAAACAGTCACTGCATAGTCACTTAAATCAGCCAATGCGGTATTAAAAGCAAAGGAACCATCAGTAGTAATTAATATATCGTCTGCACCATTATTTTGTAAGGTTAATCCAGTGCCGGCTAGGCCAGAAACCGAACCACCGACGGTAAAAGTATCTGTGGAGCAAGTGACTGCAATGGTGACATCGTTACCTGCCAGCGTACCCGTTGCATCAGCGATGGTACACGTTTGGTCGGGCGTATTAGGTTGTGCTGTAATACTTATCGAATAAGCTGAGCCATCATCTAAAGTAGAGATGGTGCCAGTTCCATCAGCATTTAAAGTCAAGGTATCTGAGCCATTAGCAAAACTCACTGTATTGTTAGCAGCTAAGCCAGTGACTGAAATATTGACATTAAATTCAGGTATTAAATCGAACACATAAGCCGAGCCTGAATCTCGGCCATTATCATCATCGGAATAAGCCCCAATCAAAGCCCGACCATCTGAAAGACTTACCGACAAACCAAATGTTTCAATCGCAGGAGCATCTGAAATTGTTAACTTAGCACTTTCTGACCAGCTGCTGCCATCAAAATCAAATATGTAAGCTAAGCCAAATCTAGCGCCATCATCACCATCTTCATTTCCTCCAATCAAAGCTCGATCACCCGAAAGACTCACTGTAAAGCCAAAGCGTGCACTCAAGTTATTCTCTGGTTCTGTTAACTTAGCACTTTCTGACCAGCTGCTGCCATCAAAGTCAAATATATAAGCTGCGCCTCGATTATTGCCATTTTCATCATCCCCTTCAGCCGCAATCAAAGCCCGATCACCCCAAAGGCTCACCGAACGGCCAAATAGATCACGAGCAGCAGCATTTGAAGCTGTGAGCTTCGCACTCTGGGACCAACTGCTGCCATCAAAATCAAACACATAAGCTGCGCCTGAAAGAGTGCCATTACCACCACCGTTATCTGACCCAATCAAAGCCCGGTCACCCCAAAGGCTCAAAGAACGGCCAAATATATCAAGCCCACCACCATCTGAAGCTGTGAGTTTGGCACTCTCGGACCAACTGCTGCCATCAAAATCAAATATATAAGCCGAGCCTGAATTACTGCCATTTTCATCATCCCCTACAGCCCCAATCAAAGCCCGATCACCCCAAAGACTTACTGAACCGCCAAATGAATCTCCTGAGGCACCATCTGAAGCTGTGAGCTTCGCACTCTCGGACCAGCTGCTGCCATCAAAATCAAATATATAAGTTGCGCCTAAAAAAATGTCAACACCACCATTTCCATTCGCCCCAATCAAAGCCCGATCACTCCCACCATTATTAGTCGCCCCAATCAAAGCCCGATCACCCCACAGGCTTACTGAACCACCAAAAACAAGATTCGAAGTAATGTCTGAAGCTGTGAGCTTGGCACTTTGGGACCAGCTGCTGCCATCAAAATCAAATACATAAGCCGAACCTGAAAGAGGTTTTTTATCGCCTGTAAAAGCTGCCCCAATCAAAGCTCGATCACCCGAAAGACTGATCGAACGGCCAAATTCATCAAACGCAGTACCATCTGCTGCTGTGAGCTTGGCTTCCTGCACGGCACTTTTTAATCCGTTCCATTTTAAGTCACTGATGTTATCCGGCCTGTGCTTATCTATTTCATCACTGGCCTGTACCGCCGCAGTAAATAGAAACAATGCGCAGCATATTATTCTTGAGTATCTGGTTTTCATTTAATTATCCTCTTTTCAATTCTTAGTTTTTAAGCTGTGATTTTTCTTTGGTTGAATCAATTCAGATGCCGTCTATGAATGATAACCACCCACATCAATAACAGACTCATCAACAATAAATTCAGCTTACTTAACACCGGGACAGAAACTGGTATGCCTGACACGCCTGAACCAGAGATTGTAATCTCATCAGGACTGGTGGCTGCATTGGTGGTGATTGAAATGACATCATCAAAGTTGCCTATTGTCATTGGGCTGAAGGTCATTTGAATCTCACAAGTTTCAGTTGGTGCCAGAGGAATTGTTAGGCTAAAACAACTGTCATTGCCAATCAAAGTGAAAGGTGCTGATGGTGCTGTGGTGGCTATGAACTCTAAACCTGTGTTGCCGGTATTGGTGGCGGTGATTATGATAGATTCGGTGGTGTTAACGTTGACTGCACCAAAGTCAATGGTTGTGCTACTTAAGGTGAGTTGAGGTTCTGGGGTTTCACAATCAACGGCTACACCAGATATATTGGCGCCATTGATTTGTCCTGAACCATTGCTTACAGTGCATGACTGCGTTGGCGTATTGGGCTGAGTAGAAACAGTCACTGCATAGTCACTCAAATCAGCCAATGCGGTATTAAAAGTAAAGGAACCATCAGCAGTAATTAATAAATCGTCTCCACCATTATTTTGTAAGGTTAATCCAGTGCCGGTTAGGCCAGAAACGGTGCCTCCGATGGTATGGGTTAAGCTTCCACTTAATGAGAACAATAAATCGGAGGCCGATTCAGAACCAACGTTACAAACCGTCCATGCAGGTGACCATGTGGTACAACCTCTTCCGAAGCCATCTTCAGGGTTTAGCCAATGAGCCTCTGCGCCTGTTACGGTTGCTGAAGTTGACCAAAAATGTTGGCCGTCGCTATTAGAACTTTGGTTGGTTTGCATGACAAGCCAGTAGATTCCTGGTGACAAATCACACGGTGTGGGTAAAACAATGTTGAATGAACCAGCTACTTGTGCAGTAATGGCAGTATTTGTGTATTCGCATCCCATTATGGCCGCCGGGTTAGGTGCACCACCCATGTCTTCATGAAAAAAAATATTTACAGAATTGGCTACCCCTCCTGTACCCTGCGCGCCCACGGTATCTAATTGATTGATACTCCAACCGTCTCCATCAACCACAAAATCATCAGCGGCGAACGAATCAAAGGCATCTAAAGCTGCCTCGAAATTTTGATTAGTTATGCCATTACCGTCAGGGGTGCCAGTTTGATCAAACAAGATGGACCCTGTGCCTGAACGTTCAATGGCTTGTCCACTGAATCTAGCTTCTGTGACCATTTGAGCACTGACAGCCAAGGATGCTGTTAACATCAAAGGTGCTATTGCGTTGGCAAGTTTATTACTTTTAATTCTCACCCCACTTTTTGAATGATCTGACTGATTGTGAAAACAATCACAAGTATTCGAAATCTCACATTTTTCCATTAAATTCCCCCAGTTATTAATTTAAAAGGGTTAGTTTAATTAAGTGGTTTGTGGTGAGATATAACAAAAGCGACGGGCGCTATTCCATTTGCGACATTTCGTTTATTTATATATGCATTCGATACTCTGAAGGTGATTGATGGTAAGTTTGTTTGAATTTTTTAGAAAAATAAGAGGCAGAATTAAAACCTGAATGGTCCATAATTTGAGTGATATTTAAATCACTTTCTCGCAATAGTTTTGAGGCGTGTTTTAACCTCATATCTAACAACCATTGTTTCGGTGTTTTTCCTGTTAAAGACTTTAACTTACGCTGTAGTTGTCTGAGGCTGATAAACATGTCGTTTGCCAAATCCGTCATTTGTAATTCAGTATGGGCTATTTTTTCTTGCATGAGTGCTTGTAAGTCATTTAAAAACGCTTCTTCTGGCACCTGTTTAACTGGCTTAATATCTGACAATTCAGGGGCCTGGCCTATGAAAACCTGAGAAAAATAAGCCCTTAAATCAAGCCTTTGTTTGATTAAGTTATTAACCCGTGCTTTCAGTTCATCTGGATTAAATGGTTTGGTTAAATAATCATCCGCTTGTGCGTTTAATCCAACTAATTTATCTTTTTCTCCTGACTTAGCCGTTAACAACACAACAGGTATATGACTGGTCTTTATGTCATTTTTTAATGTTTGGCATAACTCGACGCCATCCATAACCGGCATCATCACATCAGAAACAATTAAATCCGGCACATGCGCTTCTGCCAACGCCAACCCTTGTTTGCCATTCTCGGCTTCAATTAAATCAAATAGATCATTCAAATGAGCGCAAATATACTGACGCATGGCCTGATTATCTTCAGCAACTAAAATCAAAGGTTTAGGTTGGCTTGAATTGTTTTCAATCACTTCTTTGCTTAATTTGGTTTGAACAGTTTGTGTTGAAGTAACTGTTTCAACAGTTTTAACAATACGGCCTTTGCTGTGCTCGACTGTATCTTCCATGGGCAAAACTAGGGTGAATTCACTGCCATGGCCTATATTGCTTTCAACAGTTATCAGACCGCCGTAACTATTAACTATTTGTTTAACAAGTGCCAAACCAATACCTGTACCTGCTGACCAATGGGTGTTTTGGTGCTCACTGTAATAAAATCGTTCAAATATATGTGGCAACATTTCTTGGCTGATCCCGCAGCCGGTATCACGGATTGATAATTTAATATCATTTTCTGATCCAACTAAAGAAACTTCCACCTTGTCATGCTCATCACAACTTTTCATTGCATTTGAGATTAAATTGCTAAAAATTTTCTTTATGTGATCGCCAAGCATATTGACTGGTGCATGGTTTAGGTCTGTGGTAAAAACAAGCTCAATATTTCGCTGAGCAGCAGCACTTTCAAAACTCGACAACAAAGCAGGTAAATACACAACCCAGTCATTAATTTCATGGGGGTCAACATAATCAACCGATTCTAATTTTGATAATTCTAACAGTTGATTAATTAATTCAAGTAAGCGTTGGTTGTGTGAGCTGATTTGTATTAATTCATCTTTAACTTGGTCTGAAACCACACCGTGGCGACCATTTAAAATATCTGTAATGGGTCCTAAGCTGAGTGTCAGTGGTGTTCGAAATTCATGAGAAATGTTGGCCAGAAAATCAGATCTAACTTGATCTAATTTTTCTATTTTAGCAATATGTATTTCCCTTTCTTCTTCAGCTCTTTTTCGCTCCGTAATGTCTCGTAAAAATAACAAGCTGCCAATTTTTTCTTGTTGTTTACCCAGTAATGGAATGAGCTCAGCTTCAGTATGGTGAACGTCATTTTCACCGACAGTAAATTTCATTTCTTGAAATTGATTGGTTGTATCGTTCAAATCAAAAAACTGTTTAATTTGATCTGGATAAGGTAATGGTCTGGTGATTTTTGCGCCTTCTTCTATTTTCAGCTTCAATAATTTAATTGCAGAAACATTGGCATCCACTAAAAGTCCTTCTTTATTCAGGACGGCAACACCATCTTTAATTTCATCGACCATTTGATCTCGTGCTACAGGCACAATGTCTAATAACCGAAAACGATACACCCCAAGAAGTATCAGGACGATAGAAAGCGGTGCACCGATCCTTACAGGAATGATACCCAAAGCATAAAGTATAAAAGAAATAATGGGCAGGCATAAAACAACCGTAAAAATCATTAATTCTATAATGGTGCGATTCGAATGTTTGAATAAATGAGATACCAACCAAGTCAAACTGAAACCAATCAAGCCCAAGGAATAAAACATATGAATGGTATTGAATATTTGGAGGTTAATTTGGTCTGAATTGTAAAGGTGATTTGCTGAACTGATAACTTCACCAGAGGACAGACTTGATATTTCATAGACCAAAGAAACAATAATAACTATTATTGGTTCAAGCAAGATCAATAAAACGTACTTTAAAGCCAGCTTTTTCTTTTTAATAAACTCATAGGTTAACCAAAACCACAGTGGAGAGCTGGCTATCCCTAGTACTGTCATGAGTGTTTTATGCAACTCGAAATTATCAGAGAAATGAGACATGCTCAATAAATTCAAAACGCAAATTGATACCACAATAGCGATAAACAAAGTTAAAGGTAAAGAAACTGGTAGGTGCCAATTTTTCCACAGCGTTCTGGCAAAAAACGATGGAACTAAAACGCCTATGATATTAAAGAAAAAGTAATAGATCATTACAAATCAAATTTGAAAAAGATTAACTGCCTTAGTATAACTTAAGGTGTAGTGTTCAAGTAATTTTGGCCACGATTATAGATTTAAGTCATTATTTATCGTTTTGACTCATTGTTTGTAAGATCATTATTGTTATTGTGAGCCCTGACGTTGCAATAGTATCCAACAAAATTTCTTACTGAAACGTAAATAAATTTATGAATAAGTTTTAATGAAATTGACAATAAATTATCACATAGTGATTTTCATTGATAATAAAACCTTATATATCAAATATTTAAATTTTACATATTTACGATTAGGTGTTCTTAACCGTTTTGAATCACATAAAAATATTTTGGTTAATTTAGTTAATATTCTTATTCGTTTTAGACAAATATATCAATAGGTTATAATCATTTAAAAGCCTTTTATTTTTGTAAAGAGATGAAAGGTTTTTTTGTTTTCAGTGTCATGATTTTTTTTCCATTGGCGTATTAAGCCAAACTAACTATGGAGAAATTTATCATAAAAAAAAATCAGGTTGTTAATAATTATGGGTTTGCTGGCTGCAAACAGTTTTTCTTTTGCAGCGATTTATTACGTTGGACAAGGCCCAACTTGTAATGGCTCAAATGATTTTGATTCATTGGCATTGGCATTATTGGCAGCCGGCTTGAATGGAACAGAAAGTGATGAGATCAGATTAACCAATACGGTTACTTACCAAGGCAGCGGAGATGGCACCCATGTTCTGGCTAATTGGAATTCATCATCTTTGGGGCTTTTGGAAATTATTGGTGGGTATGCTGAATGTGGTTCATCTAATAGTTCAGGAACCACAGAAATAGGCAACGGCAATGATGTTGTGTTTAGGGTCAAAAGTCAATCGCAAGTAGTTTTAAAGAATCTATCAATTACAGGTAGTCCCATTCGAGGCATAGTTGTTGAAGAAAGCGCAGTTGTTGGATTGGTCTCAGTAGATGTTTCTGGAAATCAGGCAGGTATAAGGGTTTTGGGTGGTTCTTATTTGTCGATTGATGCTGACAGCGTTGTTTCTGACAATGGCAGCATTGCAGGCATTCCCAAAGGGGGTGGGGTTTGGTGTTTTGGTACAGATTCATATGTGGGTATTCAAGGGAGGGTGTTAAGAAATAAAGCTGAAGAGGGTGGCAATATTCATATTGCTGACGGCTGTATTTTAGATTTGGTGGGAGCTGCGGAAGTTCGAGGAGATGGAAATGTGAATGCGGTCAATGGAGGTGGTATTATGATTGATAATGGTGGTGAAATATTTGCTTTTGGTAATTCATCAAGGGTGAAGATCACCGATCATTCTGCTGAAAGAGGCGGTGGTTTATACATTCGAGGTTCCGGACTTGCGAATTTTTCCAATGTTTTTGTTGGTAGAAATGATGCTTCTTTTAGAGGCAGCGCAATATATGCAATAGATGGTGGAACTTCTTCGACACAAGTCAAATTCGACAGAGCTGCAAGTTGTGATTTTCTCATCAGCTGTTCAGAAATCCAAAATCATACGTTCAGTGATTCAGTGGTCTATGTGAATAATTCTAAAGTAGATATTTTTAGAACATTGATTGAACTTAATCAGTTTAACCGCACGGCTCCACAAGATAAGGGGATGGTAACTGCCGAAAATGGTGCTTTGGTGCGCATAGCTTATTCTAGCATGACGTTAAATGAAGCTTATTACTTGGTGCTCAATAATAACAGTACAGTCGAGATGACACATGTTACAGCTGCTGGTAACACGTTTAATCAATCTACCAACGGCAACACCAATCCTTTTGCGTGGTATAACTTAACTGGTTCAAGTGATGAGATGCAAATTGAAAATTCAATTTTTCAAGACACTCAGGGTGGCTTAAATTTGTTCTCATCTAACTTTTCAGGAAAATGTAATCTAGTTGATGATTCCGATGGCTGGCTTGCGAACACTTTTTTAATTGGAACTGCAACATTTCAGAATTTACTGGGTGGTGATGCGCGTCAAGTTGCTGCTTCTGAAGGGGTTGATATGTGCTTAGAAGATTCTTTTCCCTGGAATAATGATAAAGACATTGAATATCAAGATGCCCCTGTTAATGAAGATACAAACCTACAAGGGTCACCAGGTGAACCCGGTGGTATTTATGATGCTGGCTTTGATGAGGTTTATGACAATATAAATGGCGACCAGTTTTTATTGACAGTTGAGCGAGAGGGCAGCGGTAGTGGTTTTGTAATCAGTGAACCAGCAGGGATTTCCTGTGGATTGGACTGTTCTGAAGTTGTTTTCAGTGATACCTTGGTCAAGTTATCAGCAAATGCTGCCAGTGGTAGCTATTTTGATGGTTGGGTAAATTGCCCTTTGCCCAATTTTTCTGAATGTTTTATAACAGTGACTCAAAGCGCTGCGGTTACTGCGATATTTCAACCAGATGATTTAATTTTCAGTGATGACTTTGAGTGATTCGATTGAATTTTAGATAAGTTCATGAATGTTTACACACCAAATAGTTTGCAGATTGAAATCAGCAAACTATTTGGCTTCAGTCGATTTTGTTATCGGAGCTCAACTGGTCTAATTTGGCTTGTACTTTCTCCACTTTTAGGTCATGTTCAATGATGATGGTATTGACTTGATTTAACAGGTTCTTGACTTGGTCGTCATGTTGCATTTGTATAGCCCGCTCCGCCCATATGAGCAAGCCATTTAAATATTTTTTATTAGTTTGACCATATATTTTCAATAAATGATCAGTCCATAACTCAAAATACACATCGGCCTGATCAAATGCATTAATGGCTTGGTAACTGCCAGCAAGCAGTTGTAATGATCGGGCTAAATTATTTTCATCACCTTGTGTCCAATTATTGATGTGAATTAAGTTGTGCTCAATGGCCAACTTATGTTCATCAGCCATGAAATAAACGCGACCCAGTATACTGTGAGAGAGATTGATAAAATTTGCTTCATTAGGATAATTTTCTGTAATCAATTGAATGCAGTCTTTGGCATGTACGATGGCAGGATCGAATTGATCCAGATTGGCCAAAGTCAACGCCAAAGACATTCTGGTATTTATCGCTGATCTATGATGTTTTCCGAGTGTCCTTGATTCAATTTGATGTATTTGTTGTAACACCGGCAATGCTTTTTCTGGGTAGCCAACTGCATTCAGTATGATGGCCAAGTTGGCTTTGGCATCGATGGCTTCAGGGTGTTCCTCACCAAAAATATGGCTGAGCATATCTGCTGCGACAGTTAAATTATCAGAGGCATCTTCAGGTTGGTTATTATAGTATTGGGCAACCCCAATATTACTCAATGCTTGAGCCAAACCCTCACTGCTCCCGCCATACCTTTGGCGATATATTTGCTCGCTTTTTTCTGCGCTGGTTATAGCCTCGTCTAATTTTCCAGCTAATCGTTGGAAAACCGACAATGCATTATAGGCTAAGCCTAAATCTGGATGTTGGTCGCCTAGAATGCTTTTGAAAGCGTCAATATTCTGTTCGGTTAATTGCATTGCTGCATTAAAGTTTCCTACTTGATCATAATATTGCACTAAGTCAGAATTCAGCCCTAAATTGGTGACATCTGTTGATTTCAGGGGGTGGTCTATTTTGAGTTGTTCAATGATGGCCACGGATTGGGCAGAGTCTCCATTGAGGTAATGTATTTCTGCCAAAAGAGATTGATTTTGAATGTAGTCTTCTTGGGAATTGCTCAGTTCAGTGAGTTGGTTGAATTCAAAAATGGCTTGTTGATGCTTGCCAGCTTGTGCCAGTATATTGGCACGAACTCGCTTGATGGCAGTTTGTTGTTCTACAGAAGAATAGGTTGATTCATCAGTATTTGAAAGTAATTGATTGACATCACTGATCTGACCTGCATTGAATTGATAGTGAGCCAATAGCGCCGTTACTTGCTCATCATCAGGCTTTATGGAAAGGGCGTCTTTGAGCAAACTAATGGCTTCGGGGTAAAAGCCTAATCGACCGTGAGCCAGTCCCATTGCGAGTTTTAGCTCAAATTTAATGGTGTCATCCATTTCATCATCAGTATCAATTTTATCAGCTGCCACACGCAATAAGTCTTTACTGGATATCTCAACACCTTGCGAATAATTGGGGTCTGTGACACTGAAGGAATCTAGCATGAAGTTTTTCACTGCTTCGGCTTTTTTCGCTTCATTGATGATGATGGTATTTTGATGGCTCAGTCCAAACACGGCTGCTAATACTGTGAAGCCCAGTAACAATGAAGTACTGAATAAAGCAGTTCTTCTGCTCGCTAAACAGCGCATACGATACCACCAGGAGTCTTGAGTGGCACTGACTGGTTTGTTTTCCAACCAGGCCTGTAAATCTTCACGAAAAGCAAACATATTTGGGTAACGATGTTGTGGGTCAGCTTTAAGGGCTTGGCTCAGAATGTTGCGTAAATCTTGATCATCAATGTATTGATTCAGTAACTGTCTGATCTGAGCTTCATCTTCTGCACAGGCATTAAGTATTCGATTATTCGGAAAGGGATCTTTGCCTGTCAGTAAAAGTGTCGCAACTGCTGCCAACGAAAAAATATCGGTGGTGGTATTGATTGATTGGTTATTGATTTGTTCTGGAGCGGCAAATTTGGGTGTCAGAGCCAGTAAAGTATCTTCATTGTGTTTTGATTTTGGAGCTTGATCAGGGTTGATTAATTTGGCAATCCCAAAATCCAATACTTTAAGTTGTCCATTGTTATCAATCAACAAGTTGGATGGCTTGATGTCGCGGTGAATGATCAAGTGATTATGAGCATACTGTAATGCCTCAGCAGCTTGAATGATTAAACTAATGATGTCTGCATCACTGAGTCGTTTTTCTCGAATGTATTGATCTATTGCCACACTGCCACTGATTAATTCCATAACTAAAAAGGAATCGCCTCGTTCAGTTTTTCCTCCGTGATGAAAGTCGATAATGTGAGGGTGTGTGAGTTTAGCTAAAATTTGTTGCTCTGACAGAAACTTGGCTTTGACTTTTTGGTTTCGATTGGAAAGGTTAAAAATCTTAATGGCCACAGGTTTTTGTGTTTGTGAGTCTATGCGCTGTGCTTTGAAAACCACAGCCATCCCACCTTGGCCAATCAATTCGAGTAATTCATAGTCTCCAATGCTGTCACCTGCTTGCCAGTTAATGTTGGCAGGTTGTTGAAAATGATGAATGAATTTTTCTTCAAAAACAGCACTGGGTTGTCCACTGTTGGTGATCAGACTTTTTACTAAATTCAATACTTCTGGATCAATTTCTTCATAAGTTTTCAACTCATACATGGCTTCATCGAAAGACTTATCAGCCAACAATTCATAAATTTGGTTGGCGGCTTTAAGCTTATCAAGATTCATTGTGCTCACCTAACATAGTTAGTAGTAGGGTTTTGGCTTGATTCCATTGTCTGATGATTTGGCGTTCAGATAAATTGAATATTTCTGCCAGCTCTTTATATGTGAAATTAAAGATAATTTTTTGCTGACATAAATCGCCTAAATGTGAATCCACTATTGAAAGTTGGTCTAATAAACGATCAATTTCAATCAAGTTAAAGTTGATGTTTTCAGCGCCCAATACTTGTGACATTTGATCGTATTGCATAATGCCTTTTCTTTTTTCTCGATGATTGTTGCGGATTTGATCAATCAGGAATCGCCTCATGGCTTTTGCCAGGTAATTTAAAAAGTGCTTTCTGTTTTGGTGGTTGAGGTTTTCAGCTTGAATTAATTTGATGTAACACTCATTAGCAAGCACGGTGGCACTGATGGTGTTGGTACCATGGACATTTGCCAACTGAACGTTGGCAATTTTTTTGATGTCATCATAGAGTAAATGATAGATTTCATCTAGATCAGCTTTGCTTTTAGGGTTATCATTTTGTAATAAGATTGTGATTTGTCCAGCACTCATATATATATTTTAACTGAAGAAAATTATATTCATATATTCTTTTAATAGGAAAGTTTTGATTAAATTCTAATGATAAATCAGTTGGTTAATCTTATTTTAGGTGATTTAGATGCTAAATATCAGACTGTTTTGATCAATCTAATGATCAATAATTGCTGGCACTCTGGCTGTACTTTATTGTTAAAATAACAGAGCTTAATATAATACAAGTAAATATGAAAAAAATTATATTCGTGTTTTTGTTGGTTCCATTTTTGAATGAAGTCAATGCTGCAAATGAAAATAAGAAATACACGGCTGAAGGTTTAATTGATCAACAGATTGTTGCTTATAATGCCGGTGATATTGACGCTTTTATGGCCACTTATGCTGATGATGTGCAGTTATTTAACTTTCCAAACAAAGAAATTACATCTGGGTTTATGGACATGAAAATCATGTATAAAAATCTTTTTAAAAACAACCCAGACCTGAAAGCAGAAGTCACCAATAAAATAATTCAAGGTGGTGTACTGGTTTACCATGAAAGAATTTTCGGGCTGAGAAAAGGTGGGGAATTTGATGCGATTGCCATATATGAAGTTGTTGATAAAAAAATTCAAAAGGTTACATTTATTCAGTAATCATGGCTTGCGTTACGTTTTGATCAATAACTGTATATCAGGAACCTGAATTTGATATTTGGCTGATAAATTGAGCATGTGGTGTCGGCTAATTTGTTATGAAACTTTATTTCATTTCTACAGTGCGAATGATAGAATACTTTGCTTTTAAAACGAACGTTTGAATATGGCCAATATACCCGCTCCAATTAAAGACATCCAATTTGTTGCTGATGAAGTGCTTGACCTCACTTCACATTATAAAAAGTTAGGTGTTCATGATGACATCGATGTTGAGACATTTGTTACGATCATTGATGAGGCATCTAAATTTTTGCATGAAAATGCAGGTCCTTTGAATCGCAATGCTGATGAGCAAGGTTGTCGACACGAAGGCGATACAGTCACCACTCCTGATGGCTTTAAAAAATTATACAAAGAGTTTTGTGATTCAGGATGGGCTGCCTTAGATGGTGACCCTGAATATGGTGGTCAAGGTTTAAGTTACTGGTTGCAACTTATTTTGGGTGAGTTGAACACGTACTATTGTCCAGGTTGGTCCAATTACCCAGGTTTGACACATGGGGCCCGAGAGCTGATTGCTCACTTTGGCTCGGACATCCTGAAACAAAAGTTCCTACCAAAACTGACCATTGGTGAATGGGCTGGCACCATGTGTTTGACAGAGCCGCATTGTGGTACCGATTTAGGTTTGGTCAATACCTCAGCCACAGCGAATGATGATGGTTCTTACGCGGTAACTGGTACAAAAATATTTATCACTTCTGGTGAACATGATTTGACAGATAACATCATCCACTTGGTGTTAGCCAGATTGCCAGAAGCACCTAAAGGAACCAAAGGTATTTCATTGTTTTTAGTACCTAAGGTGCTACTGAATGATGATCTGGAATTAGGTCAAAGAAACACCTTGGGTGCAGCCAGTATTGAACATAAAATGGGTTTGAATGGTTCAGCCACCTGTGTGATGAATTTTGATGGTGCCAAAGGGTTTTTAATTGGACAAGGTAATGATGGTTTGAAAATCATGTTTACCATGATGAATGGTGCACGATTGAACACGGGCATTCAAGGTTTGTCGGCAACTCAAGCATCGTATGAGAGCGCATTGGCCTATGCCAAAGAGCGTTTACAAATGCGTGCTGCGACAGGTCCTCAATACCCTGATAAAGCAGCTGACCCCATCATAGTTCATCCAGATGTCAGGCGCATGTTATTAACCATGAAAGCATTTGCTGAGGGTAACCGAGCCATGGCTTATTTTGTGGGACAACAAATTGAAATCATCAAGCACAGTCAAGATCCGGCAGAAGCAGCCAGAGCTGATCGTTTGTTGGCTTTTTTAACCCCGATTTTGAAAGCGTTTTTAACTGAAGTGGCTTTGGAAGCGACCGATAACGGTGTACAAATTTTTGGTGGCCATGGTTATATCAGAGAACATGGTCAAGAACAATGGCACCGAGATGCGAAGATTTTTACTTTGTATGAAGGCACAACAGGTATCCAAGCACTGGATTTGACGGGACGTAAAATGCTGATGATGCAAAAAGGCCAAATAGGAGAAATGGCTGACATCATTCAAAATTTCATCAATGATACGCAAACACCTTTAAATGATGAGTTACAAAGTTACTTAGATATGTGGCAAGAGATGACTCAATTCATAACAGCTCAAGCACAGAAAAACCCGAATGAAGTGGGTGCTGCATCAGTCGATTATTTGATGCTATCTGGTTATGTATTGCTTGCATATTTCTGGGCTCAAATGCATAATTCAGCTGACAACAACAAAGGTCAGTTGGGCGCCAGTTTTTACAGTGGTAAAAAGAAAACGGCTGAATTTTATTTTGCCAAAATCCTGCCCAGATGCCATGCATTGAAAGCCACTATTATGACCGGTGCTGATACCCTAATGAACATGGAGGTATCTGAATTTTAATGAATTTGAGTTTTATAATAACTATTGAGTAAATATAAACAACATTTAAAACAAATCATTACATGGGTGCTGTTGGGGCTGATTGCTTGGTTGTGGGTGCAGTTTATGCTGTTTCCTGAACACCAATCAAATGATATTCAAGCTGTCACAGCACCGCCTTCTAATTTATCGAGTTCTACTCAATCGACAAAACTTTCCACTTACCATTTATTTGGTTCCTCAAGTAGCAGTGAAATACCTCTGGATATGCTACAAAATGAGTCATCATTGAATTTAATCATTACAGGTATATTTTCTAGTAATGATCCAACTCAAGGACGTGCTTATATCCGTACTCCCGCAGGAAATGAGAAAAAATTTCAAGTGGGTGATGAGGTTCATGGTTTGGCGGAATTGGCAGAAATTCATGAAAATTATTTGGTGTTTAAACGTGCCGGTGGAAAACGAGAGAAACTGTCTCTCAGTAAAGGAAAAATCCAATCATCAGCCGGAAACCCTTCAGTCGACAATAAAACACAAGCCAAGCACCAGGCTTCCTCAGCACGAATTGCCAATCACATCAATAAATCTTCAGATTGGCAAGATGTGCTCAATAAACAAAAATATGACCCCAATAAAATCAAACAATTGGCTGGCAAAGTCAGTATAGTTAAAGATGGCCAGGGCCAGATTGCTGGTTTACGTGTTTCTCAATTGTCCAGCAGCAGTTCTTTGGTCAAACAAGGACTGCAAGCCAATGATCAAATCGTGTCGGTTAACGGTGTTGATATTTCTTATCAAAATATGCTGACATTACAGCAACAATTACAAAGTAGTGCGAATGTCAGCGTGACAGTGATGCGTAATGGCCGTAAAATGAATTTAAACCTCAACCTATCAGAGCTTTAATAATGAATAAAAGTCGCTTAGTCTTGATCTTGATTCTTAGTTTAATGGTGAACCAATCGGTTTGGTCTGAAGACCATATGCACACCTTGAACTTGCAAGACACTGAAATCAGGTTATTGGTCGAAACCATCAGCGACATCACAGGAAAGAATTTTGTTATCGACCCAGATGTGAGCGGCAAGATTACTGTGATTTCTGGACAGCCGGTTTCTGAGGATAAGATCTATGATTTATTCTTATCAATACTCAGTGTCAATGGATTCACCACTGAAACCCAGGGTGATGCCATTAAAATCATTCCAATAGATAAGAGTAATCCGCTTTCCGGCCAAATTTCATCTCTTGGCAGTGACCATCCAGATCAAGTCATGACCAAAATATTTCGCATCAAACATGTGCCTGTTGAGGAAGTGTCTAATATGCTTAAATCCATGAACAACAAGGCCAAATTAATCAGTAATAAAGATTCTAATTTATTGATTGTTTCTGATAAAGCCGGCAATGTTAAAAAAATGGAGCAACTGATTAGCAACATTGATCGAAAATCTGATTCGTCCATCGAGTTAATTCCATTACAATATGCCAATGCTCAAGATGTGGCCGACACTTTGTCACAGCTATTGGAATCTACCAATGCCTTAGGCCCCCAATCAAAAATAGTGCCCGACACGCGCACCAATGCGGTAATCGTAAATGCCAATCCTTCATTGAAATCTAAAATCACCAACATCATAGCCCGTTTGGATGTGCCCTTAGATACCAATACCCAAGCTCAAGTGGTCTATCTTAAATATGCAGCTGCTGATAAACTGGTACCCATACTGGAAAATTTAGCAAAACGTGGTGATGGTGAGAACGTTGACAATAATGTCAGTATTCAAGCCCATGCAGAAACCAACAGTTTAGTGATCAATGCGCCACCAGCGATTTATCGAAATGTACAACAAGCCATTCAAATGTTAGATATCAGGCGCCAACAGGTATTGATTGAAGCCATTATTGCTGAAGTATCGGTTGATAACTCTAAAGAGTTAGGTGTTGATTGGTTTGCTCCCATTGCAGGTGACAGTGATGATGGTTTGGTGGGCGGTTCATTTACTGGCAGTACATTACCTGATTTAAGCGCTGAGGAGCC
>CALDFB010000125.1 GCA_937942365.1 uncultured Marinicella sp.
TGTATATTGAACGATACAAATTTTACCTGAATCCGCGACATACTCAGACCAATAGTAGTTTTTCAAGAATATATAACTGTATTTCGGCACACCTTCTTGATTTTCATATGCGCTTAAACTTTTTGGGCAACTATCATCAACATTAAAATCTTCCTGTGTGTGAAATTCTTTTAATCTGGCAATAACCTCTACCCAACTTAATGGCCGTAACTGGGCAAAGTCTAATACTCTATTGGCACTCTTTACAGAACCGCACAAACCAGTAAAAACAAAAAGTACAGAAAGTAAAATTTGATTCTTTTTATAAGACATAGATAAAAACACTTTCTTAGATTTAGATTCAGACAATATCAGATTTTTTAAGTTCATCAATTAATACTTCAAACCTTTTAGATCATCAGTCAACTTCCAAAAACTGAGACTGGCTCGGTGATGTTATTTTATAGCGGTTCCAGTCCATTTCCTCGTTCCCACGCTCCAGCGTGGTAATGCATATGATAACCAATCAGTTTGCACTTCGATTAAACCAGTTTTTCCTAAATAGTTCGAAGCACTTGAATACCGCCAATGCTATGCCAACTCAACATAACCCCGTTTAACTGGATTTTGATGGATATAATTAATTTTCTGTCTCAACATATCTTCATTCGAAACCAACTGGGGGTGCATTCCTTCTTGCCAGAACTGGAATGCTCTTTCGGTTTTGTGTGCTTTTTTATAAAATGCCAGTTGGTCTAAAATGGTTTTTACTTGTTTGCTTTTAAGGTAATCAATCAACTTCCTGGCTGTGTAAGATTTAAAAGATGTCATCTGCTTATCGAGTTGTTGGCTCTCAGCAATTAAGTGCACATGATTTTCTAAAATGACAAATGCATATACTTTCATACCTTTATTAATCAGGTAATGTAATGAATCAGTGAGGATTGTAACTGTATCTGGGCGAGTAAAAACAGGAATCCAATGCAAAACGGAAAGAGTCAGAAAATGAGGTTGGTCCGGTGATGTTATTTTATAGCGGCTCCTGCCCATTGTTAATCCTTTTATTAGATGTGAAAATTATAGCATAAGAAAAACTATGCATTCCCACGCTGGAGCGTGGGAACGAGGGAAGTGATTTTTCAAGACTAACTTTTGTCTGTTTTACATTTAGAATGTTTTATCAGTCTATTTGATTAATTACAGCCGTCATTCCAACCCTCCTTCTCCCCACCGTCATTCAAGGCGAGCCAGAAGGCGAGATCAGGAATCCAATTACAAGATATGCAGTAAAGAATTGTAATATAGGTTTGAGTGGTCTGTAAAAGCATATAAACAAGTAAAAAACACGTTGTCATTGCGAGAGAGTGAAACGACCGCGGCAATCTCTAGAAGCTTACTCAGTCTGTAATAAAAAGATTTCTACAGGTTTGCGAGATTGCCACAGTCGTACCTCCTTCGCAATGACAATGGTAAGAAAAATCATGTTTAACCAAACAGTTGAAGCTCTAAACGAGAATGATGGTATTTGAGTAGTCAATGTTAACTGACAGCAGGCACGATATTTTTAACTTTCCTGGCTTTGCTCGTGAAATGAATCGGTTGTCTGAGTTGGTAGATGTAATTCAAGCGGGTTTGGTGGGTTTGGAAGTAATTACGTTCTTTCAGTACTTCCAGTAAATCACCTTGCCATTGATCTTGGTTGTTTTCGAAGATAAAACAGTGGGGCAATAAATGATGTGGCGCTTCCATCAAGAACGGAATCAAAGCGCGATCCTCGCTGCCTTCGATGTCGCATTTGATGACATCAACGCGGGACAGTTTTTCATCATCAATGACCTGTAATAAAGTTTGGCAGGGGATTTGTATTGAGTGTTGTTTTTTATCTGATTCTGAATTTTTTCCTATTAACGAACTGGCACCTAAATTATCTTCGTCTAGAAACAAGTCAAAACTACCAGCTTGGTCACTGACCCCTGTTTGTATGGTTTCAATTCTGGGTTGTTCAGACAGGCCTTCTCGGGTTGATTCAAGGTTGAATTTTAAACGTTCAAACACAGGTGGATTAGGTTCAATCGCAACCACTGTACCCAGTCGGTTTAGGTGGGTGGCTGCTATGGCAGAATAGATGCCCACATTGGCGCCGATATCAATAAACACACCCTCACTAGGCAGTGCATCAAGCATCACCTGTCGTTCAATGGCATCCCAGCGCCAAGGCATAAAAACATAACCACGTTCAGAGACGTTATCGGTTAAATGACAGCGCAGTTTTACTTGGTCAAAGGTTAAATCCAAAGGCATCGTGGCTTGGTTTAAGACTTGTTTTCTGAGCAGTTGAGCGACCTGTTTGCCCAGCCAGTTGGCTGGAAGGCGATGGCACCAATGAATCTTCCTTTTTATTTGTGTCGAAGGTTCAAAGGCGCCAAAGGGTTGCATATAAATAAACCGACAGCCTTATAAGTCGTGTTCAAGATGAACGATGAATACCAGGTCATTTATAGTTGCTGTCATAACTTACGCCCCAGTTTCTTCTCTATTTGTTTCTTTTCCCAGTTGGTACCCAATGAACCAAATACCTCATAGGCTACCAAGCCATGAATAATGACCCCGGCTAACCAACCTAAGGACAGCCAAGGTAGTTGTTCATTAGAAGTAAATTGGTCATTCAAAAAAAATGCCAACATAAAAATAACAAACATCAAAGCATGAAGGTAGAACTCTTTGATGCCTTTGACATAATTGATCGCGTCTTTTTCTTCTTTACTGACGGTGGGACTTTTATCAGATACCTGAATAGAGTCTGTGTTTGGCGTTGTATCTTTTTGTTCTTTGTGTTGCATGGTTGTTTTTCCTGTGTTGTTTTGAAAAGTAGAGATGTCCACTTCGAAAACAGCAGCAAGTGCATTGGCAGATTCTAAACTCGCCTGTCCACCACGCTCAATGCGCTGGATGGTTCTGACGCTGAGGTCAGTGAGCTCGGCCACTTGTTCTTGTGACCAACCTTTTTGTAGTCTGAGTTTTCTTAAAATCATAGCTTGCTTATGTTTGTTGAAGTGTCATCATTTTCATCACAACCCATACATTTGAACACGTCGTGGAAGTGACATGTCATGTTTTTGTCAGGTATCTATAGAGATATTATAGTTCAAGATGGCTTGTTTGATAAAACTCTGTTGTGTTTTAAAAACATATGATAAACCCAAATTCCCTCAAGAGTTTTTCAACGGTTGTGAAAGCCCTATTTTTAAGCCAAACAATAAGCGCAAAATTTTAAAGCGACGAATGATTTCATAACAAAACGCGCAGCCTAAAAACGTGAATACAATCACCAAAAAGGGTTGTATCATTGGGCCAGTGTTACTCAGCCAGAACGCCAAAACTATGATGAAGGTTTGGTGCAAGATGTAATAAGGGTATACAGCTTCATTTAAATATTTCAACCAAGGGTGGTTGTGATTCAAATGGTGATGGGCGAAACCCAAGATGGTTAAAATCCAGGCAAACCGATTCAAATAAATCAGCAGTAATTCAAAAAAGTAAAGCAGGTCTCTGGGACTGTCGGCTCGGCCATCGAAGAAGTTGTAGTAATAAATAATTAAACTGATGAAACAGGTGATTGCGATCAATAAAAGCACTTTCCTGTGGTGACTGACCTGTTGCCAGAAATGTTTTTCCCAGCCCATTAAAAAACCTAAGCACAGAAAGCTGAATCCCAATGCTTTTCGCCTGCCTTCTGAATCCTCAGGAAATAAAAAAAAATGTATGCTGCTCATACCAATCACCATCAGGGTTCCAAGCACAGTGATCGACCAACTCTTGAATGGCTGGTATAAATATGGCATCAGTCTGAGTACAGAAAGGCCAGCATAAATGATCAACAAATACATGGAAAAATACCACAGTTCTCTGATGTACCAGAGGTGATTAACATCCACATGGGGAAAAATACCCGACTGATAATCTTTAAAATAGGGGTGTGAAAGGTCGAAAAAAGCCACATAAAACTGCCAGTAACTGATGTCAGGTAAGTCACCTTTGGACAACATTTCGATGTATAGCTGTGGTGGAACAATCAACCATATGCCAAATAACAAAGGCACCCAAAGTCGAAACGTTCTTAAACCAACAAAATGCCAGATGGTAACCTTATAGAGAAAAAATCGTATCGCAATACCAGAAATTAAGAACAACAAAGGCAAACGCCATTGGTTCAAAAATATCATCAAGCTTTGTAACCATTCAGCCTGATGTTGTGATTTATAATGGTAGCCCCAATCAGCAACAAATAACATGCCCACATGGTAAAAAATAAGCAAGCCAAAAACCAAAACTCGCAACCAATCCAAGTCATATCTGCGTGTGTTGGGGAGGGTGTCTGTGTTCATTTGTTCATTCCAAAAAACCTTATGCTATGCTAAATAAGCGAATAAAAACAGTCGCTTGGGATGAGTGCCCTCAATTCTGGGGTGAACGTTTGGAGTTTGACTTCTGATGAAAAGCAAAACGCAGTTGCCAATTTGGATTTTTTGGTTGAGTTTGTTTGTAATAGGTGTTTTGTTGGCATGGAACAACAGCCTAACAGTCACTGCAGATTTAACCCGCAATCAAATTGAATTTAAAAATTGGCACCCTTATGTTTGGGAGTTCAGCAGTTTTTTGATCATTTATATATTGTATTTTGGCGTCTATTGGTTGGCCAATAAGTTTTCATTGCTGAATCAAAATTGGTTGCCTAATTTATTCATCCACATAATTGCTACAGTTGTATTTTCAATCTTGCATGTATTATTGATGGTTTGGATACGACAAATCATATATGCATTGATGGGTGGCCAGTACGAATTTGGCGAAGGTTATTCAGAATGGTTATATGAATACCGAAAAGATGTGGTGACTTATTTTGTTTTTGTCATGTTGCTTTATGCCTTTCAGCATTTAACCCAAAGCAAAAAACCTCGTTCTGATTCAGCGGTGAATCAAAAACTTCAAGTGAAAAATAAACAAGGAGTTTTTTGGATAAAACATGCCGACATCACTACCATAGAGTCAGGGGGTAACTACATTTATATTCATGCAGGTGATCAGGTATTGCCCATGCGATCCACCATGGCGAAAATAGAAAAGGAACTGGAATCATCTGATTTTCTCAGGGTGCATCGGTCCTATTTGGTTAACTTGAACCATTGTAAGGCGATACAAAGACAATCTACTGAATCCAGTAAATTAGAGCTATTGAGTGGTCAAGTTATTCCTGTATCAAAAAACTACCGAGGAAAATTATTGGCCAGCTTAGAACAAAAACTCATCAAAGCTGTTAATATAAAGTCATGAAAAAAGTATTTGTAGATGAGATGATTGTTTGGGTAGTACAAGCCAAACAAGTCCTAGAAGAAGCCGAGATTCCATGTTTCATTAAAAACGAATTTTCAGGTAATTTAGCGGGCGAGGTACCTTTCACTGAAACATGGCCTGAGTTATGGGTTCATCGAGATGAAGACTCGGATCAAGCCAAAGAATTGTTATTGCCCTTAAGAGAGAGTCGGGTTGCGCTAGAAAAAGCCGATGAAGCGCTTTCAGATTGGACATGCCCCCAGTGTAATGAAACCAATGAAGGTAACTTTTCTATGTGCTGGTCTTGTGGACACGTCTTGCAAGTGGCGAGTTGAGCGGAATAATGTCAACGCATGCTCATCATTAAAAACCCTGAGAATGCGGCATTACTGGCAGTCAAAGTAGGGTCGACCAGTTGCTTCATAGCTGTGATTTTTTCTTTATATCGTTGATAAAAATCCCATGTAGGTTGCGGTTTATAAATTATATTTTCAAGCTCCAAAAAAGCAATGATGCCTTTGGCCGTGGTCGGCTTAACGAACACTTCTTTGGTTGGGAATACATAATTAGGTAGAATTGATATCAAAGACCATCTGGCCAATTTTTGGGAGCGCAGTAAATCAAGTATTTGCTCGAAACCTTGCTGTTGATTACCATATAATTGTTCATAAAAACCCTCACTCAATCGTTCTATTTCTCCGCCTGGTAATGATTTCACAAAATCTCTGAATTTAGGTTTTTCAAACATCGAAACCATGGATGACCGACTGATCATTTTCACCATACTTTCAACCACCACATGAGGTTTGTTAAAAGCCAGCTCTGAAAAAAGGTCCTGACACTGTTCTGTCATTTGCGGCATTCGGTGCTTTTTACCAATTTGTTGTAATTCAGGATCATCGAAACCCAAAGGGTACAGCTGCAAGAATTGAGCTTCAGCAGATTTTAGTTTTTCAATGTTCATAGAATTTTAGCCTCCTGATTACGTGCAATAGACTGAAGAGTATAATCATTTATTATTTATGATGTTAAACTTATTGTTTTAAATCATGATGTATTAAACCACCAGATTCATACCGAATATTGAACCGAGGTAGTTAGTTCGAACTGCTATAAGCGTAAATAGAATGCCGCTAGCCGTGAGTCGAAGAATCCCCCTAAATAATCGTGATATAAATAATCTAAAACCACATCAACTTTTTGAGACCCTTTAATTCTGTTCCGCTCCATCCAGGGTGAAATCGTAAAATATAATGTCATTAAAAATGATAAAAATATACTTGGCGAATTGATTTTTCCTGTGTATGGTTATGGCTCAAAAGAATACTTATTTATTGCCAAGTGATCTGAGCTATAAAGCCCACTAAAAGAGACTGAAGTTATTATGACTCGTAAAATCCAATTTGAAACACTCGCCATCCAATCCACCGAGCCCCAAGGTGATGAAAGTGGTTCAGTGGCTAATGCCATTTACCCTTCAACCACCTTTAAAAGAGAAGCTGATGGCAGTTATCAAAGTGGTTATATATACACCCGAGACAATAACCCAAACCGCCAACTCTTAGAGCAAACATTGGTGCAACTGGAGGGTGGTCAAGCTGCATTTGCTTTTGCATCAGGTATGGCAGCCATCAGTGCGGTTTTACAAACCCTCAAAGCGGGTGATCATGTGTTAATTCCTGATGATGCTTATTATTCAGTTCATGCTGCAGTTAAGGAGGTATTCGCTCGTTGGGGTTTAGCGCATACTTTGGTGGACATGACCAATATGGGCGCCGTAGAAGCGGCGATACAGGACACCACCACTTTGGTTTGGTTGGAGTCACCATCGAATCCCTTGCTGAAAATATCAGACATTCGAGCGATTTCAAAAGTAGCTCACGAAAATCATGCCCTGTGTGTTGTGGATAACACCTGGTGTACGCCGGTTTTACAGCGACCACTCGAGTTGGGTGCTGATGTGGTGATGTACTCAACCACTAAATATTTTGGTGGTCATTCGGACTGTCTCAGTGGCGCATTGGTCATGGGTCAACAGGCACCTGATGAATTGGCTTCCCAATTAAAAAACATCCAAAAACTTAACGGCGCCGTGCCTTCGCCTTTTGATTGCTGGTTGATTACCAGAGGGATAAAAACCCTTCATTTACGGTTAATGAAACAAGTAGAAAATGCCAAAAAACTGGCTGAATTTTTGCACCACAATGACAAAATCAAAGCGGTCCATTTTCCTGATTTAGCACACCATCCCCAACATGATTTAGCACAAGTACAAATGCCTGCAGGTTGCGGTGCCATGTTATCTGTCCAAGTGGGTCATAACCAAACTGAAGCCATGGCCATCATCAGTCATTTAAAACTATTCACAACGGCCACCTCATTGGGTGGGATCGAAAGCTTGGTTGAGCACCGCAAATCCGTCGAAGGTGATGACAGTTTGACCCCAGATAACCTCATTCGTATTTCTGTGGGTATTGAGCATATTGATGATTTAATCTTTGATTGGCAACAAGCACTGAAATGATGAACACTCTAAATTTTAATTTGAACGAAAACCCACCACCATTCTGGCATCAGTTTGGTTTCTTTTTTTCTTATTTGAAGCAAGAAAAACTGTATTTTCAAATCACCTTACTGGCATTGGGAAATATCCTGTTACTGATTCCCTCAATCATCATTGCTATTTTGGTTGGTGCCATGTTGTTTTTGGCCTCTTATAAATTAGCTTTTGAAGTTTTACATACCATTTCTTCGGGCCAATTTGTCTATGCCGATAGCCGAAGTTACGACATAGATGACAAAATCGGTTTCAAGGCGATAGCCATGGCAGTGGTCCAATTATTGATCTATATATTTGTCTACAGAAATGACCCAGCGATAGGTTTGGCGTTGTTGATATTATCTATTGTGGTCACACCCGCCTATTTAATGATGCTCAGTCAAACCCAAGATATTTTAGCTTCCTTGAACCCGTTGAATTTAATGACGGTGATGTCACGTATTGGTTTCGAATATGGGGTTTTACTGCTATTCTTTCTACTGTGTGCAGCCTTCAACTTCGCGTTCAGGTATTACTCCGTGGACTTGTTACCGGGAATTGTGGGAGATTTGTTAACGGCCTGGGTCTTGTACTTTTTATTGGTTTTCACGTTTGCAGTGATTGGATATGTGATGTATAGGCATGCCGATGAGCTGGGTCATGCCACCGTTGATACGGAAGTTATAGAGACGCAATCTACTGATCATGTTGACCCAATCAAAGAACGGATTAAAAACTTGATCGCTGCACAAAAACCACAAGAAGCCATCGCTATCATTGATGAATTAAAACAGTCAGAAGATCGGACGGACTTGGATGCCTATCTGAGCGAGGCCAAAAACCAACTGTTACTAGAAAATCGCCAGCGACCAGTTGATCAATTACAAAATTTAGTGGCCGAAAAACAGCATAAAAAAGCCATAGAAATGATCAAAGAGTACCTTGCTGATGGGCATTTTATCAAGCCTCAACAAGCCAGCACCATGAGTCAGCTCATTCAATATGCCTTTGAAAAAAACCAGTTTAAAACAGTGTTACAACTGTGTCGAGATTTTGATAAAAGGTATCCACAGGCACACCAACAGATTGTAGATAACTTCTTTTTAGTGGCAAAAATTTACTACCAAAATAAAAAAACCGAACCCGCCATTAAACTGCTGCAATCATTGGCCAATAAATACCAAAAAACCGCCAACACCCAAGCAGTGAATTCATATTTGATCGGCATTAAAAAGTTATCTGATAAAAAATAAGATCAAAAATAAGATCAAAAATAATAGTAGAGCCAGATAAATTTCTTGACAAAAATCTAACTCATTAGTTATTCTTTG
>CALDFB010000126.1 GCA_937942365.1 uncultured Marinicella sp.
CAAGATTTTATAAAAAAATACAGCCATTAAAATAAATAAAGACATCACCACAAATAATAAGGCCAATGCATCCGGTTGGTTCATATCTTGTCTCTTGTTCTCATCATTAAAAGTATAAATCACTGTTTGAGTTTAAACAACTGTTCCCAAATCTCTATTAAATATCGCGAAAAAGGCTTCGGCTCCGCTCAGCCAGCGGGGACTGAAGCCAGCAAATTATTCTTTCGTGCACTACTCGTACTGAGCGAAGTCGAAGTAAGCAGAGCCGAAGTGAAATAAACCACCCTCTCTGCTTTGCACTTAGCAAAGTCAAAGTGCTAAGATAGACCTTCAACGAAGGAGCACATTATGAACGGATTCGTATATATACTTAAATGCAGTGATGGCAGCTTTTATACAGGTAGCACCAAAAATATTGAACAGAGAATTTGGCAACATCAAAATGGACAAGGAGCAAACTACACCAGAAAAAGATTGCCTATTGAATTAGTATATGTTGAACACTGCTTCAGGATTGATGATGCTTATATAAGAGAAGGGCAGATTAAAGGTTGGAGTAAGAAAAAGAAGCAAGCTTTAATTAATGACAACATTACAGCCCTGAGTGAATATTCAAACTGTCAAAATCAAAGTCATTACAAAAATAATCCAGAAAATAACTAATGGCTTCTTTATGAGGCTTCGGCTTCGCTCAGCCAGCGGGGACTGAAGCCAGCAAATTATTCTTTCGTGCACTACTCGTACTGAGCGAAGTCGAAGTGAAATAAACCCTAATACACTGCTAGTTTTGAGCAAAGACCAAGCAAGCGGAGCCAATATACGGTACTCCAATCCTGCGCGCACTGAGCGGAACCGAAGTGCTATGGTATTAAACACTTCAGCAAATTTAAATTATTTCATGTGAATTGGTTCCATATGATTGATTTTAAATGACTGCTCAGCCAGAATGGCTCGCTATGATTCAATTGACCAACCTTTCACTGCGTCGCGGACATAAAGTCCTGTTTGAAGATGCAAGCTTAAGTATCCACCCTGGCCAAAAAGCTGGTTTAACTGGCGCCAATGGTACAGGTAAATCGAGCTTATTCGCCTTGTTCATGCAACACTTACAAGCCGATATCGGTGATTGTAGTGTGCCTAAACATTGGCAAATTGCACATGTCAAACAAGAAACCCCTGCCCTAGAGCAATCGGCACTCGATTATGTATTGGATGGTGATGTGGTATTTCGTGATATTGAGCTACAAATAGCTCAAGCCACCGAACAAGAACAACACGAGCGATTAGGAGAGCTGTATGCTGAAATGGAACGAATCGGCGGATATGCCGCCCACGCCAAAGCAGGGCGGTTATTACATGGGCTAGGCTTCAGCAAAGGCGAAGAGTTGAACCCTGTTAAATCTTTTTCAGGTGGTTGGCGAATGCGCTTAAATTTGGCCCAAGCATTGATGTGTCCTTCTGATCTGTTGTTACTTGATGAACCAACCAACCACCTAGACTTGGAAGCTGTGGTCTGGCTCCAAGACTGGCTGAAAAGATATGAAGGAACGCTGTTGTTGATTTCGCATGATCGAGACTTTTTAGATGCAGTGGTGAAATTCATATTACACATTGAACATGAAAAACTGACGCTTTATACAGGAAACTACTCTGATTTTGAAAAAACGCGAATGGAGCAATTGGCTTTGCAGCAGGCCATGTTTGAAAAACAACAAAAGCAAATCGCCCACATGCAATCTTATGTGGATCGATTCAGATACAAAGCCAGTAAAGCCAAACAAGCCCAAAGTCGCCTCAAAGCCCTTGAGCGAATGGAAGTGATTGCTGCAACGCAAGCAGAGAACCCCTTTCATTTTGAATTTTATCCCTGCAAAAACTTAAAACATCAAATTGTTGAACTAGAACATGCCAACATTGGCTATGGCGATCATAGCGTATTTCAAGACCTCAACTTCTCAGTCACTGCTGGCGCTCGCATCGGATTGTTGGGTCGAAATGGCGCCGGAAAATCCACCTTAATCAAAGCCATGTCAGGTGAAAAATCACTACAAAAAGGTGAATTAAAAACTGCCAAAGATCTTCACATCGGTTATTTCGCTCAACATCAATTAGAACAACTGCAGTTAGACAGCAGCTGTATAGAGCATATTTTACAATTGGACCCTCATGCCACTGAACAAAGCGTTAAAAACTTTCTGGGAGGTTTTGGCTTTCAAGGTGAAAAGGCCGATTCACCCATTAAACCATTTTCAGGTGGAGAAAAAGCCCGCTTGGCTTTGGCCTTGATCGTTTATCAAAAACCTGATTTATTATTACTGGACGAGCCCACCAATCATTTAGATTTAAATATGCGTGATGCCATCAGTTTTGCTTTACAAAGTTATCAAGGTGCGGTCATTTTAGTTTCACACGATAAACACATGCTGAATTCTGTGATAGACGAAATGGTTTATATAGACGGCGGAAAGATCCATCCTTTCGATGGTGATTTAGACGCTTACCAAAACTTCATCAAAGCGCAAATTAAAAAAGCAGAAGCCCAAGATGCGGCCAATACCGATGTCATACCGATTGATAAAAAACAACAACACAAAGCCAAAAAAGCGACAAAAAATCGATTACAAAAACTCGAACGCATGATTGACGAATTGACCCAGAAGCTGGTTGATGTAACTGCGCAACTCAGTGATGAATCTATTTACGAACCAGAAAATGCCCATGACTTAACATTGCTTTTAAACCAGTCCAACGAGCTAAAAATGAAATTGGATGATCATGAAGCTGAGTGGTTAACACTGAGCGAAGAACTGGAGGGTTGAATAAAGCTATTTCATGACAATTCTGATAATTGTGTTTCCACAACTTCTTTGGTTTTGTCGTAACATGGCATTAATAAGGGTACCAACTTTTTTACTGTCTGAATGTCATTTTTTTGTCCTGCCATTTCAATATCGCAGGCTAAAGTGCTTAACTGCATACAACCCGCGGTAGCAGCTGATCCGACCAATGTATGAGCGGTTTTTGAGACTCGACTGAAGTTTCTTTCAAGCAAAGCAAGCTCGATGTTATCAATGTGACGTCCTATGCTTTGAATAAACTTGGCCGCAATGGTTTTCAATAACACTTCATCACCACCCAGACGTTCATACAAAGCGGGATAATCAAAGACTCTGGTTGCATTTAACAAAGTGTTTTCCTTGGCTTCTATTTTGGGTAGATTCACTGCCCTGTCTGCTATTTTATTTTCAGCAGGTAACCAATCTTCTAAAGCTTGTTCAACAATTTTAATTTCTATGGGCTTGGTGATGTAATCATTCATACCCACTGCCAGACAGTTTTCTCGGTCTCCCTGCATGGCACTGGCCGTCATTGCAATGATTGGTATATCATGATTATCCAGTTTTAATGTCTGGCTTCTGATCGCTTTGGTGGCAGCATATCCATCCATAATAGGCATTTGACAGTCCATAAATACCAAGTCATAGGCTTTAGACTCAAGTGCCTCAAGTGCCAGACGCCCATTAACAGCTAAATCCACCTCTAAACCAAACGATTCCAACACACCCTTAGCGACATACTGATTGGTTAAGTTGTCATCAACCACCAGCACTTGGGCCGTATATTGTTTAATATTTTGTTGTTTGGGTGGCAGCGTGTTATATCCGCTTGCTTTGGTTGAGGATTTTTGTAATTTAACTGTGAACCAAAAATGACTGCCTTTTTTAAGCTCACTGCTTACCCCAATTCTACCACCCATTAAAGTGGCCAACTGTTGGCTTATATTTAAACCCAATCCTGTTCCACCATATTTTCGGGTGATGGTTTCATCACCCTGGGTGAATCGATTGAATAAATTTTGTTGTTGTTTTTCATCCAAACCAATGCCAGTGTCTTTGATACTAAACTTCAATATGGCTTCCATTTCACTCTCTTCTGCGACTTCAAAATCAAGCGTTATACCCCCTTGCTCAGTAAACTTAATCGCATT
>CALDFB010000127.1 GCA_937942365.1 uncultured Marinicella sp.
ATATCAAAGCCTCTTATGGTAGCCACCATTTCATTCAATGCTTCACCAGAGCGGCCCAAATCCTTATTCTTAACCCCATCCAACATTTTATCTGAAATCTCAGTGACCTTTTCTTGTGCTTTACTGCCAAAGAAAATCACAGAGTTGGCATCTTCCATATTAATTTCATCTATCAGCGCATCGATTCTTTGTTTTTCTTCGACATCAACATCTTTATAAGGAACCATCTCATTCATAACCCCAGGTACCAATTCACCTTCAATGGTGCCAGAAATGACATCATTTTGAGTTTGGGTTGTCGTTTTGTCTTCTTCGCTCATAATTATTCTCCGTTAGTTAATGCCTTGTTTTTCCATTAAAGTATTCAGTACTTCAATGTCGACATCTAAATCAAACACTTGATTTTCTAGTAATTTTTGGTTTTGGTCTGCAAAAACCTGATCTATATTTTGTAAAACTTGCTTAAAATTTTGTTCTAGTGATGCATCATCAACCAACTGATGTGTATCGGCATAACGCTTGATCACACTCTCAGTCGCGCCTAAATAAGAATGTAAAAAACGCCTGGCTTGGGGGATTTTTTCAGGGTGATTAACCAGTGTATTGACCACTTCTCGACTGGTTTTTACAATTTGGCTTAAATACCCGGATAATTCTTGGTTAGCTATGTGCTTATTGGCTTGCTCTATATTGACGATTGACTGTTCGCTTAAAGCCAAAACCTCTTTAGACTCTTGGTCACTCACTGCACCGAAAGATGGTGATGCCACCTCATCCATACCATACCATAAGACTGACCCTATCACCGCAGCCAAGCCATAAGCCACAGACTCAAATAGACCCATGCCAGCAACCAGCCAAGATCCCACGAATGAACAACCGCCTAAAGTCAATGAGGCCAGCATCATTAAAGGAAAAGGCTTTTGTATGATGAATTTTCTTTGCTTGTAATGAAACTTATTTCTCAATCCTTTACTCATCCAGGTTGCAGATAATAAAGTGCCAAAAAATACACCACCACTGACTAAAAAATTAAATACATTTCCTTTGATCAATTGAGCTAAGGTGGCAGCTAAGAAAAATATAGAAAAGACATACAATAACCATGCAGTGGATTGAAATTTTACAATTGATTTTTGTGCTTTTTCTCTGTACTTAACTGGCATCAAAACATCCCCACAGCAACATAAGCCAAAGATATGGTTAATAAACCGAACCCGGCTAACTTTCTGATAAATTCGAGCATAATATGTCTTTAAATTTCCTGATCAAACTATTTAAGAATTTGGTATTGAAGCAGTTGGTCCAAATTTGAAAAATCTGGTTCACCAAAGGTGATTTGGCCTTCACCTTGCAACACCATAGAATCTCGATGTATACGTATGGGCTCACCGCCATTTTGTAAAACCCAAGAACCATTGGTACTTTCATCGGTGTATTTAAAGTTACCACCACCAAATTGTATATCACCGTGTAGACGTGATGCCATCAACATATTAACCTGGACATCACAGTCATCTCCTCTTCCAATGGTTTTAGTCGGAGATTGGTCTGTCATGATTTGTTGGCGTCCATTAAGCTCCAGTTTCAATTGTGATTTGGTAGTGGGTAACTTAATGTCCAAAGCAGAAGTTACACGAGTTACTTGGCTGGTGTCTTGTTGCCAAATAACTTCGATAATTTCAACCGGTAACAATTTCCCTTTAACTTTGGTTTTTCCTAAAGACCTGTGGGTTAAAAAGGGCGGTAGAATGCAAGTTTTATAAGTTATTGAGTTGGTGATTATCTGTCCTTTTTTAGCATAGCCGGTCATTCGGGCAGCCACATTTACAGCATCCCCAAAAACATCTCCACCTTCTTCAATAACACCACCAAAATGAAACCCTACACGCACTTGAATCGGATGATTGCCTAACACGAAATTTCCACTGACGGCGTTTTGCATCTCTACTGCGGCTAACAATGCATGATTAGCCTTTGGAAAGGTACACATGATTTCATCGCCAATTGTCTTGACCAATTGACCTTGGTGTTTCTCTGCTTCTGTTAATAAAACCTTGAGCACCGAAGATATGGCATTGCGTGCAGTTTCATCGCCATGTTTTTCAAATAAAGAAGTGCTTTCAGCAATATCAGCAAATAATATACAAAGTTCTGTCAATCTAACTCTCTGAGTCTCTCAATGCGTTCAAAATAATATTTTCATCAGGTAATACTAAATTAGCTGCGTCAGCTAACGGAGTAAAAGTATCTGCACCAGTGATTAATTTGATGTACGTCGCAGCCACATTTTGTTCTGTCAAGAGTGTCACAATTCCCTCACCTACACAAGCAGATCGACGACCTTCATCCACAATGATTATTCTATCAAATTTTTCTGCATGTTTCTTGATTGCTTTGGCGTTTAAAGGCTGTAACCAACGTAAATCCATTACTTTAACTCGGCTTGTACTCTTTTCCTCAAACTTTCTCACAGCCCTTAAACTCATCAAAACTCCATTCCCATACGTAATGATGAGTATATCTTTGGCATTATTTTTATAAATCCTGGGTGCTCCAACTTGAGTGTATTCGCCAGGTTTAGGGTATGAAAAATTCCACTTTCCATCTGCTTCATGAAACAGATCTTTCTGCATGTAAAGAGCAATGGGCTCAATAAACAGTGACACCCTTTGATTAACTTTAGATAAAGCCACCAAAGTGCGCATCATATTAACCGCATCATCTGCCCTTGATGGACAAGCCACGATAACACCAGGAATATCACGTATAGCGGCAATAGAGTTGTCATTATGGAAATGCCCTCCAAATCCTTTCTGATAGCCTAAACCAGCAATTCTAACGACCATTGGGTTGCTGAATTGACCATTTGAAAAGAATTGTAAACTTGCTGCCTCGCCTCTGATTTGATCACATGCATTATGAAAATAAGCCAAATATTGGATCTCGGGCAATGGCAACAGACCTAAAGTCGCATACCCTTGGGCCAAACCTAAAATCGTTTGCTCATCTAACAATGTATTAAAAATACGCTTAGGACCAAATTTTTTCAAGAGTTGTTTAGTGATCGTATAAACGCCTCCCTTTTGTGCTACATCTTCACCAAATAAGACGGTTTCAGGATATTTCAACATCAAGTCCTGAAGACCTTTATTGATCTGAATGGCCATGTGCTTATGAGGTTGATTTTCAGGTAAAGATTTTTCACCACCGAAATAGGCAATTCGATCAACAGCATCTACCGTTCTGGCTGCTTCTTGATAAACCTCGTCTGCATCAAATGGTGCCAAAGGTGTCATGACTTCATGCAGTGTTGTAAGCTTAGTATCACTATGTGCTTGGTTGGCTTTGTACAAACATTCTTCAAGAATATCATTATATTTATCAATGATTTGAGAAGAATTCATCAAGTCATATCTCATTACAGATGCAGCTGTCTTAAGTAAAGGATCTTGAGCTTCACACGCTTCCAACTCTGCTAAATTACGGTAGTCAACTTCGAAATCTGTTCCTGCATGTCCCATCAATCGAGTGGTTTTTAAATGAAGAAAAACGGGTTTACGTTCTTGTCGACAATAGTCAACAGCACGTTTAACTTGATGATAGCCTGTTTCCAAATCCAATCCATCAGCATAAAAATACTGTATGCCAGGCCTGTTATTGAAATTTTCACTGATCCAATTTTTAGGCGTCTTCACAGAGATACCGATACCATTATCTTCGCAAACAAATAATATAGGGGTTTTAAGTCCTTGGAAAGCTGACCAACTGGCCGCATTAAAAGCACCTTGAGCAGTTGAATGATTTGAACTGGCATCACCAAAGTTACACAACACAATAGAATCGTTGGGTATGGGCATGTTCATATCAGAACGTTGTGCCAACTCTATCCCTAAAGCACAACCTACCGCCTTAGGCAAATGGCTGGCAATTGTGCTGGTTTGTGGAATCACCCATAACGGTTTAGAGCCCCAAACCTTATGTCTGCCTCCGGATGCCGGATCGTTTTTGCTGGCGGCGAATGATAAACATGTATCCCAAATCGGATCTATGCCTTCAACCTGTCTGGACCTTTCCATCATTAAGCCACCACTGCGATAGTGCAAAAATGCTGGATCAGTATGCCTGACCAAATCACCGAGCATTACATTACCTTCGTGTCCAGAAGAGCCAATAGTATAAAATACTTTATTCTCAAGCTTAAGTTTTCTCGCCATCAAGTCCAACTGCCTGGACCTGAGCTGAGACTCAAATAAATCAAGTAACTTTTCAGGCGACAAACCACTTAAAGCAAGACTTTGTTCAGATGAATCAGGCTGATAATTATGTACAAACTCTATGAAATTTCTATCAACAACCTCCGCTCGATTGATGACCTTCGATTGTTTTTTCACCATGATTAAAAAGCGTTTTTACCTGTAAGCTCTCGACCAACCACTAACTGATGAATCGTTTCAGTCCCTTCATAAGTGATCACACTTTCTAAATTTAGCATGTGCCTTATGGCAGCATGCTCCGTTGTTATACCTGCACCACCCAACATGTCGCGACATTCTCTGGCTACATCTAAAGCCATTCTTACGTTGTTCCACTTGGCCATAGAAATTTGAGTCGGTTGTAATTGGTTGGCATCTTTCAATTGTGCCAATCTCAGTGCCAGCAGTTGAGCTGTACTGATGCGACGAGACATATCGGCAAGTTTTTGTTGAATGATTTGATTTTCATTCAAACTGCGATCAAACAATATACGTTCTTCAGTGTAATCCAGAACTTCTTGCAAACATGCTTGGGCAGAACCAATAGGTCCCCAAGAAATCCCATATCTGGCATTAGACAAGCAGCTCAACGGACCTTTCAAGCCCTTCACATTCGGCAACCGATTGGCATCAGGCACGCGAACATCATCGAAGAATAAAGCAGATGTAACTGAAGCACGTAAAGACATTTTTCTTTGTATCAGCTCAGTATCAAAGCCTGGCATGTCTTTTTCTACAATAAATCCCTGTATACCCTCTTCTGTTTGTGCCCACACAATGGCAATTCCCGCAATTGAACCATTAGTGATCCACATTTTTGAACCGTTGAGGATCCAATCACCTCCCTTTCTTTTGGCATGTGTTTTCATTGATGCTGGATCAGATCCTGCATGAGCTTCAGTTAAACCAAAGCAACCAATAATTTCTCCTTTGGCCATTTGCGGCAACCATTTTTGTTTCTGTTCCTCGCTACCAAAAGCATCGATTGGAAACATACACAATGAGCTTTGTACCGAAGCAAAACTTCTTAACCCACTGTCACCACGCTCTAATTCCTGGCATATTAACCCATAGGAAGTGTAATTTAATCCAGCACAGTCATAGCCTTTGATGGTACTACCAAACAAACCCAGATCAGCCATTTCTGGTATCAAATCCATAG